>NZ_BAAILP010000114.1:45545-50478 GCF_054589055.1 Novosphingobium sp. 11B
GCTCAGTTGCGCGGCGACCGCCTCGTTGATCTGCGCGAGGGGGTAGGTGCGGATCAGCTTGTCGAACGGGAAGCGGCCTTCGCGGTAGAGGTCCACCAGTTGCGGGATGAAGGTCTGGAGGTCGCTGTCGCCCTCGACGATGCCGTGGATGCGATGGCCGTAAGTGATGAGCGAGGCGAGGTTGATCGACAGGCTGCTCTCGGGCCGAGGGGGCACGCCGACAAGGCCCAGCAGGCCGTGGCTGGACAACGATGCCAGAGCGGTTTCGACGACGGCCTCGCGCCCGCTGGTCTCGAAAGCGAACTCCACGCCGTCCGGCAGGATCGCCCGGATCGCGGCGCCGACATCGCCCTCAGCCGGATCGATGACGTGGGTTGCGCCCAGCTCAAGCGCCATGGCGCGGCGGGCGGCGAAGGGTTCGACGAGGATGATCGTCGCGCACGCCTGCACCACCGCGCCCATGACCGCTGCCAGCCCCACCGGGCCGCCGCCGAAGATCGCGATGCTCGATCCCGCCGGGCAAGCGAGCGAGCGCATCACCCCGCCCGCGCCAGTCTGGAATCCGCAGCCCAATGGCCCCAGCAATTCGAGCGGCACGTCCTCGGCCTCGATCTTCACGAGGTTGCGTTCGTGCGTCACGGCATGGGCGGCGAAGGAGGACTGGCCGAAGAAATTGGCCGAGACCGGCACGCCGTCGATGCTGATCGCGGTGCTGCCGTCGCCCCGCGCGCCTGCGTAGTTCAGGACCGGAAACTCGCGGCAATAGGAGGGCAGGTGCTCCTCGCAGCGGGGGCAGTGGCCGCAACTGGAGAAGCCCAGCACCACCCGGTCGCCGACCGCGACCTTGGTGACGCCCTCGCCCACCGCCTCGACGATCCCGGCGCCTTCGTGGCCGAGAACGGCGGGCAGCGGGATCGGGATGAACTGATCGCGCGCGATCAGGTCGGTGTGGCACAGGCCGACGCCCGCGATCCGCACCCGCACCTCACCCGCGCGTGGTTCGGCAAGGTCGACCGGCTCGACGGTGAAGGCGCCGTGGGCCTCACGCGCGATGGCGGCGGTGGTGTGCATGCTCAGGCTCCCTCAGGCTGCGGTGTAGCCGCCGTCGGCGGTGAATTCGGCGCCAGTCACGAAGGCGGCGGCGTCGCTGGCAAGGTAGGCGATCATCGGCGCGATGTCGCTCGCCACGCCGAGGCGCTTCATCGGGATCAGCGAGGCCCAGGCCGCCAGCGCGACTTCTGGCGGGATCGGCTTGCCATCGGCATCCACCGGCGGCTCCCAGTCGGCGCCGAGGTTGGTCTGGACCGGGCCGGGCAGCACGCAGTTCACGCGGATGCCCGCGCTCGCCCATTCACAGGCCACTGCCTTGCTCAGCGCCCGCACCGCGCCCTTGGTGGCGCTGTAGGCGGCGAACTGCGCGCCCGCCACCTTGCCGTAGATCGAGGCCAGGTTGACGATCGAGGCCCCCGCAGCGCCCTGCGCGATGGCGGCCTTCATCAGCGGCTCGGCGGTCTGCATGCCGATGTAGACGCTTTCCACGTTGATGCGGTTCTGTCGGCGCAGGATCTCCACTGGCGCCTCGGAGAACGGGCGCGACATCATGATACCGGCGTTATTCACCAGCACGTCGAGCTTGCCGAAACGCTCCTGCACAGCGGCGGCGCAACTCGCCCAGGCGGCCTCGTCGCTGACGTCGTGCGCCAGCGCCAGCGCATCGCCGCATTCCTGCGCCGTCGCCTCAGCGCCTTCGAGGTTGAGGTCGCTGGCGATCACGCTGGCGCCGTGGCGGGCGAGCGTCAGCGCCGTCTCGCGGCCGATGCCCGAGGCGGCGCCGGTAACCCAGCAGGTCTTGCCGGTCAGGTCGAACAGGGCACTCGGCATGGTCATTCTCCGATATTGGAACGGGCGTGGCGTTCGGCGGCCACGGGGGGGAGCCATGGCAGGCTGCCATCGCAGTAGGCCTCGAGGGCAGGCGTCCAGCGCCCCGGTTCGTCGAGGGTGCCGCCTTTGATGAGCGTCAGCCCCGGCAGCGCCCCCGCGATCGAGACGATGGGCGAGCCGCAGGCGGGGCAGAAATGGCGCGAAACGGGCTGGCCGCTGTCGCCCATATCCTCGAACACCCGCGTCTCGCCCTGCTGGGAGAAGGCCGCGTCGGTCACCGCGATGACCAGCGAAAAGGCGCTGCCGGACTGGCGCTGGCAATGGCGGCAGTGGCACACGGCGGCGAGCAAGGGCTCGCCCTCGAAAGCATAGCGCACCTGCCCGCAGAGGCAGCCGCCGGAGTGGGTCGCGTTTATCATAGGGCCATCACCACCGACTTGGGCTCCAGATAGGCGTCGAGCACTTCGCTGCCGTTTTCGCGCCCGATGCCGGACATCTTCATGCCGCCGAAGGGGAAGGCCGGGTCGGCCAGCATCACGCAATTGACGAAGACGGTGCCCGCCTCCAGCGCGGCGGAGGCCCGGTGCGCGGTGGCCAGATCGCGCGTGAAGACATGCGCGGCAAGGCCGAAGGCGCTGTCGTTGGCGAGCGCGATGGCTTCCTCGATATCGTCGAACGGCGCGGTGGCGAGGACCGGGCCGAACACCTCGTCGCGCATCACTTCGGCGGCGGCGGGGACATTCCGCAGCACGGTCGGCGCGTGGTAGTAGCCGCGCTCGGGCAGCACGGCGGCGGAGGGCATCGCCTCGATCCCGGCTGCCCTTGCCCGCTCGACGAAGCTCGTGACGCGCGCGTGCTGGCGGGCGCTGATGAGCGGGCCTAGCTGGCTGGTGCGGTCGGCGCTCGGCCCCAGCTTCTGCGCACTGCCCACGGCGACGATGCCTTCGAGCACTTCGTCGTAGACCGAGCGATGCACGTAGAGCCGCGTGCCCGCGTAGCAGACCTGGCCTGAGTTGAAGAAACACCCCATCGCCGCCTGCGGTATGGCGCTGGCGAGGACGGCATCGGCGCAGATGATCGAGGGCGACTTGCCGCCCAGCTCCAGCGTCACGCGCTTTAGGTCCGGCACCGAGGCGGCGAGGATCGCCTGCCCGGTCGCGGTGGAACCGGTGAAGGCCACCTTGGCGATACGCGGGTGCGCGGCCAGCGCCGCGCCGGTCGCACCGTCGCCGGTGACGACGCTGAGCACGCCTTCGGGAAGCCCCGCGATGCGCGCCAGTTCGACCAGCCGCAATGCGCTCAGCGGGGTTTCGGGCGCGGGCTTCAGGACGACGGTGCAGCCCGCCGCCAAGGCCGGGGCGACCTTCCACATCGCCAGCACCAGCGGGAAATTCCACGGCGTGATCGCTGCGACGACGCCGATCGGTTCACGCCGCGAATAGACGTGATAGTCGCCCGGCGTTGCGGACAGCGTCCCCGCCCGGCCCGCCAGCTTCGACGGCCAGCCTGCATAGACACGCAGCCACGAGATCGCGGCGGGAATATCCACCGCCTCGACGATACCGACGGGCTTGCCGGTATCGAGCGCCTCCAGCGCGGCGAGGCGCGGCAGGTCGGCTTCCATCGCATCGGCCAGCTTGTGCAGCAGTCGCTCGCGCGCCAGCGGGGCAAGGCCGCGCCATGCGGGCGCGCGGAAAGCCAGCCATGCCGCCTCCACCACCTGATCGACCTGCGAGGCCGAGGCCACCGGGACATCCGCGAAAGCGGTTTCCGAGCACGGGTCCACATCAGGCAGTGTCGCGGCGGAGGCGAGCCGGTCCCCACCCGCCGTCAGCGCCAGATCGGGCAGTTCCAGACCGTCGAAACCAAGCAAATTCGTGTCTCCTGTCATCCCGGGATCAGCACCACGTCAAGGTTTTTCAAACCGTTGATGAAATTGGAGCGGAACCGGCGCGGCGGCGACAGCACCTCGAACCGGGCCACGCGCTCCGCTAGGATGCCGAAGGCGACGCGCAACTGCATCTCCGCCAGCCGCGAGCCGACGCAGACATGCTGCCCGGTGCCGAAGCCGAGGTGCTGGATATTGCCGCGCCCCACGTCGAAGCGATGCGGATCGGGGAACACGCTCTCGTCACGGTTGGCGGCGATGTACCACATCACCACCTTGTCGCCCTTGGCGATGGCCTGCCCGCCGATCTCGGTATCGGCCATGGCGGTGCGCCGCATATGCATGACCGGGCTGGCATGGCGCACCATCTCGCGCACGGCGGTCTTGATGAGGTCCGGCTCGGCGCGGATGCGATCCCACTGCTCGGGGTTTTCGGCAAAGGCGACGATACTGTGGCTCAGCGAATTGCGCGTCGTCTCGTTCGCGCCGACAAGCGCGAGGATCATGTTGCCGGTGAATTCGCGCAAGGTGACGGGGCTACCGTTCACCTCCATCGTCGCCAGCAGCGTGGCGAGGTCCTGCCCCGGCGCGGCGCGGCGTTCCTCGAACAGCCGGGCGCAGAAGGCCATGAATTCGCCGAGGATCGTCGCCATCGCCTCGGGGCTCTGGCGAAAGTCCGGGTCGTCCTCGCCGACGAAGGCGTTGGTCCAGTCGTAGAGCTTCACCCACATCTCGGCGGGCAGGTCGAACAGTTCGCACAGCGTCAGCAGCGGTAGCGGCGCGGAGAGCAGCGGGACGATGTTGACCGGCTCGCCGAGAGGTATCTTTTCCACCAGCGCGAGGCAGCGTTCGCGGATGCGTTCCTCGATCCCGGCAAGGCGACCCGGGGCTACGGCAGGCATGATGAACTTGCGGTACTGGGTATGCGTGGGCGGGTCGATCGAGATGAACGGGGTTCCGATCGCCGATTCCCCCGCGCCCGTCAGGCCCACCTCGTTCTCGTTGAAGATGCGGTGGCCGCCGTTCTCGCTGGCGGACGAGAACAGCGCCGGATTGCGCGATACCTCGACGATATCGGCATAGCGGGTTAGCGACCAGAAGCCCGACCCGTCCTTTTCGGGGTTCCAGTAGACCGGCTGCGCGGTGCGCAGCCGGTCGAACACG
>NZ_BAAILP010000114.1:50645-83142 GCF_054589055.1 Novosphingobium sp. 11B
GCGCGGCTCCCGCTCAGAAGCTGACGCGCGCGGTCACGCCGTAGGTACGCGGCGCGGCGGGGACGAGCAGGTTGTAGTTGAAGCCAGCGCCGCGCAGGTCGAGGCCATAGGCCAGAACCTTGCGGTTGAAGGCGTTGTTGATCCAGCCGCGCAGTTCGATGTTGTCATGCTGCCAGACGAGCGCCGCATCGACCTTGGCATAGGCGCCCTGCTGCAGTTCGGAATTGACTTGGCCCGTGCCCGCCACGTCGGTCGTGTTGAAGGGCGAGAAGTACTGGCGGCTGAAGTAGTTGACCGAGGGCGAGAAGGTCACGCTATCACGCCCGGTGTCGAACACCTTCCAGTCTACTCCGAACTGCGCGGTCCAGCGCGGAGCGAAGGGCAGCGCGTTGCCGGACAGGTCGACGCCCTGCAGCGACAGTTCCTTGTACGTGGCGTGGAGGTAGCCGCCCGAGGCATTGATCGTGAAGCCGGGTGCGGGGCGCAGGGTGGCCTCGATCTCGCCGCCGTAGACTTCGGCCTTGGGCGCATTGACGAGGAAGTTGACCGGACCGGCGCGCAAGTCCTGCACCTGCTGGTTGGTGTAGTCGTAGTAGAACCCGGCCGCCGAAAGCGTCAGCATGTTGCCCAGCAGGCGACCCTTCACGCCCGCCTCGTAGGCATTGACGCGCTCCGGCTCAACGTAGTTGACGCCTGCCGAGGACGTGTAGCTGCCGCCGTTGAACGCACCCGAACGATAGCCGCGGCTGTAGCTGGCATAGACCAGAAGGCCGTTGTCGAAGGTGTAGCTCAGCGCCGCGCGGCCGGTCAGCGCGTTGTTCTTGCCGTCGAGGTTGAAGCGCGCGTTCGGGTCGTAGGCGCAAGTGCCCGGTGCGCCGCTGCAGGGCACGGTCGAGGCGATCGGCGTCATCGCATCGTCCACGCCGCCCGCGAAGAGGAAGGCATAGCCGTCGCGGTACTGGCCGCGATCCCAGGTGTAGCGCGCGCCCAGCGTGAGGACGAGCTTGTCGGTCAGGTCATAGTCGCCCTGCAGGAACGCGGCGTAGGAGCGGCGGCTCTGGCGGTAGTGCTGGAAGAACCCGCCGTCGACGCCCACGCCCAGCGCGCTGCCGATGTTGAAGCGGTTGTCGGTGACGGTGCGGTCCCAGCCATAGAACAGGCCGCCGACGAGTTTCAGCGCATCGCCTTCGTAGTTGATCCGCGCTTCCTCGCTGAACTGGCGGAAGCCGGACTGCCACGTGATATCGAGCACGTCGTTGGGCGATCCATCAGCCGCCTGATCGAGATCGAGCTTGCCGCCGTCATACGAGGTGATCGAGGTGAAGGTGACGGTGGGACTCAACTCCACCGAGACGTTGCCCGCGATGCCCCATGCGTCGGTGCGGCTGAGGCCGACGCGGTTCTCGTTGATCTCGAAGAAGCCGAGGTTCGATGCGGCGCGTTCGCTCGGGATGCCGAGCGGGGTCGCCTGCGTACCGCGATCGCGTCCGGCATAGGCGCGGATCTTGATGTCGACGGCGCCGTTTCCGGGCTTGGCGCGCAGGGCGACGCGGCCCTGCAGCGAGTCCACGCTGTTGGCGTCGCGGCCGCCGGGGTAGACGTTGCGGATCTGTCCGTCGCCCTTTTCGTAGTTCGCGGCGATGCGCAGGCCGAGTTCATCCTCGACCATGGTTGTCTCGACCGCGCCCTGCGCCTTGAACGTGTTGTAGTTGCCGTAGCCCGCCTGAAGGTAGCCCTCGGTGCCCTGCAGCTTGGGTTGGCGTGTGATGAAATTGATCGCGCCGCCGGTCGTGTTCCGGCCGAACAGCGTGCCTTGGGGCCCGCGCAGCACCTCGACGCGGTCGAGGTCGAACAGGCCCATGCCATGGCTGGTGCGCGCGGCGATGTAGACGTCGTCGATATAGACGCCGACCGGCGATGCCTGGTTGGAATTGAACTCGTTCGCCACGCTGATGCCGCGCAGCGAGAAGTTGGGCTGGGTGCGCCCGAACGAGCTGCTGACCTGCAGGTTCGGCACTGCCGTCGCCAGCGAGGCGGAGTTGGTAATTCCCTTTGATTCCAGTGCGTCACCGCCCAGCGCAGAGATCGCCAGCGGCACGTCGAGCAGCGACTGCGACCGGCGCTGCGCGGTGACGATGATGTCTCCGGCAACCGCTTCGCTGGCCTGCGGAGCCTGCGTCGCCTCTTGCGCCAGCGCGATGTTGGAAACGCCGCAGCTCAGGATGACGGACGCGATTCCAGCCTTGGTGATGTTCATTTCTACCTCTCCTCCCTCGCCCCGTTTTTCATCTCAGGGGCTTCGTCGGGTTGCCCCATGACTAGCCGCTGCGAGCCTCCATGGCTTTAACCGGGCTTGATCCCGTTTTTGTCATTTCTTGCGCTCGCCTTGAGCCCTCGCCCCCTTGCGCCCCAATGTCGCGGCGACGGCGGATCGACAGAGTCCGCGCCCGAACTTGCCCGAGAGAGGTTTCATCGATGCACCCCAGGCCCTTCGCCCTCAGCGATGCGCAGCGCCCCGCCCTCGTCATTCCGGCGACGGGAGAAACGGTCAGCTACGGCGAACTGGAAGCCGCCGCCAATCGCGGCGCCCACCTGCTGCGCCACCTCGGCGCGAAGCGCGGCGACGTGGTGGCCCTGCTGATGGACAACGAGAGCGCGATCTTCGACGTCGCCTGGGCCGCGCAGCGCACCGGGCTCTACCTTACCAGCATCTCGACCAAGCTGGGCGCAGCCGATATCGCCTACATCCTGCGCGATTCCGGCGCGCGCCTGCTGGTCCACTCCGACCGCCTCGCCCCCCTCGCCGCCGAAGCCCTGCGCGATGCGCCCGGCGTCGAGAGCTACGATGCCGGCCGCTGGCGCAGCACGGCCGCGTCCTGGCCTGAAACGCCGGTGGAGGACGAGAGCGCGGGCACCGACATGCTCTATTCCTCGGGCACCACGGGCCGCCCGAAGGGCGTGAAGCCGCCGCTGCCGCAAGGCCCCTTGGACGAGACGACGCCGCTGGAAACGATGGGCACTGCGCTTTACGGCATGGGCGAGGACACCGTGTACCTCTCCACCTCGCCGCTCTACCACGCGGCGCCGCTGCGCTGGGCGATGACGATCCACCGGCTCGGCGGCACCGTGGTCATCATGGAGCGCTTCGATGCAGGGGAAGCGCTCGCGCTCATCGAGAGCCACCGCATCACCCACGCGACATGGGTGCCCACGCACTTCGTGCGGTTGCTGAAACTCCCGCCCGAAGCGCGCGCGCGGCGCGATCATTCCTCGCTGCGAGCGGTGATCCACGCCGCCGCGCCCTGCCCGGTGCCGGTCAAGCAGGCGATGATCGACTGGTGGGGGCCGATCGTCCACGAGTACTACTCGGGCACCGAATGCTGCGGGATCACCGCGCTGTCCTCGGCCGAGTGGCTGGCGCGCCCCGGCTCGGTCGGCAAGGCGGTGCTCGGCAAGGTGAAGGTGCTCGATCCCGAGGGCCGCGAACTGCCTCCCGGCGCGACCGGCGACGTCTATTTCGCCGATGGGCCATCGTTCGTCTACCACAACGATCCACAGAAGACCGCCACGGCGCACAATGACCGGGGCTGGGCGACGCTGGGCGACGTCGGCCACGTCGATGCGGACGGCTACCTGTTTCTCACCGACCGGCGCAGCTTCATGATCATCTCGGGCGGGGTGAACATCTATCCGCAGGAGATCGAAAACCACCTCGTCACCCACCCCAAGGTCGCCGACGTGGCGGTGATCGGCGTCCCGCACGAGGAGATGGGCGAATGCGTGCTCGCCATCGTCCGCCCCGCCGAGGGGGTAGCCTCCGGCCCTGCGCTCGCGGAGGAACTCGGCGCCTTCGCCCGCGCCGCGCTGGGCAGCGTGAAGACGCCCAAGGCTTTCGAATTCCGCGACGAACTTCCGCGCGAACCCACCGGAAAGCTCATGAAGCGCAAGCTGATCGACGAATTCAAGGCCCGCTGACCGTGCAACGCCTGATCTTCGAAGAGGAGCACGACCTGTTCCGCGCCTCGGCCGCGCGGTTCATGGCCGCCGAAGTCGCTCCCCACGCCGAGCGCTGGCGGCGCGAAGGCATCGTCGAGCGCGAGGTGTACCGCAAGACGGGGGCCGCCGGACTGTTGTGCCTCTGGGCCGACCCCGCCCACGGCGGCGCGGGCGTGGCCGACCTGCGGTTCGACCAAATCGTCATCGAGGAGAACGTGCGCGGCGGCGAGCCGGGGTTCTACCTGCACTTGCACAGCAATCTCGTCGCCCCCTACATCGCCGCGCTGGGCACGCCGGCCCTACAGGGCCGGCTGATGCCGCGCGTGGTCTCGGGCGAGACGATCCTGGCCATCGCGATGACCGAGGCCGGCAGCGGAAGTGACCTGCGGGCGATCCGCACCCGCGCCGTCCGGGAGGGCGACGGCTGGCGGCTGACCGGCGCCAAGACCTACATCTCCAACGGCATCCTTGCCGACGCGGTGGTCGTCGCCGCGCGCACGGGAGAGAAGACGCTGGGTCTCTTCGTCGTCGAACGCGGCATGGAGGGCTTCGAGCGAGGCGGGAAGCTGGGCAAGATGGGCCTCGCCGCGCAGGATACCGCCGAGCTGTTCTTCAACGACGTACAGGTGCCGCGCGACAACGTGCTCGGCGATCCCGAGGCGGGCATGCCCGCGCTGATGCGCTTTCTTGCCACCGAGCGCCTGATCGCGGCAATCGCCAGCATCGCGGCGGCACAGACCGCGCTGGCGCTGACGCTGGACTTCGCGGCGACCCGCACCGCCTTCGGACGCCCCATCGGCCTGTTCCAGCACAACCGCTTCCGCCTTGCCGCGCTGCGCAGCCGGATCGACGCGGCGCAGGCGTGGATCGACCAACTGGTGCTCCTAGCCAACGCCGCGCGCCTGACGCCCGAGGACGCGGCCTCCGCCAAGCTGGTGGCCAGCGAGCTTGAGGGCGAGGCCGCCGACCTGGGGGTCCAACTCCACGGCGGCGCGGGCTACATGGGCGAGTACCGCATCAGCCGCATGTACACCGACGCGCGCATCAGCCGCATCTTCGCCGGATCGAACGAGATCATGCTGGAGATCATCGCGCGCAGCATGGGACTGGACGAACGGGGAGTGCCGTAGTCCGGCTGATCAAGAAACGTCAAAATCGATGCGCATTTTCGACAAGGCGTTGCGCGGATTTTGCGTTACCCTGTCCGGATCGAAAGAGCAGCCCTGGCTGCCGGACCGGGAAAAGGATGACAATGGACGCAATCGCCACGATCTGCCCAGAGCAGCGATCGCGAGCCACCGCGCAGGGCACACCGCGATGATCGCCGCATGCGACATCGCCTCGCCCAGCACATGGCACGGCGAGGCGATCATTGCCGACACCCTGCGGCGCGGCCCGGAGGTCAGCCTGGAATCGAGCGACGGTCGCTGGCGTTTCAGCCGCTGGCGCCAGTTCGTGGGCAGCTACGCCCTGCCCGGCCTGCCCGACCCGCTGTTCGTGGTGCAGCTTGCGGGCAAGGCCAACGTGCGCACCTGGGACCGCGACGGCTGGAGCGACGACGCCGCCTACCCCGGTGCGGCGACCATCGTGCCAGCGACGATGCAGACGCGCTGGCTGGTCGACGGCGAACTGGACGTCATCACCCTCAGCATCGATTCCGACGAATTGCGCTCGGCCTCGGTGCTCGACCAGTTCTCGCGCATGCGCTTCGCCTTCAACGACCCGCTCGGCTCCGCCCTCTCGCGACAGATCCTGGCCGAGCTTTACGAACCGGAATCGGGCGCCCGCGACATCTACGTCGCCTCGCTGATCGACGCGCTGAAGGCGCACATGCTGCGCGGCCCGGCGCGCACGACGGCGGCGGACTTCCCGGTCTCGGCGTTCTCCTCCTACCGCATCCACCACATGATGGATACCATCCGCCGCCATCCCGAGGCGGAGCACAGCTTGGAGAAGATGGCCGCCGACGCCGGCATCACGCCGTCGCACTTGTGCCGCGTGTTCCGCAAGGCGACCAAGATGACGCCGCACCAGTTCGTGCTCAAGACCCGGCTGGAGCGCGCGCAGCAGATGCTCTCGCAGTCCGATGCGCCGATGAACGTGATCGCGGAACTACTTGGCTTCGGTAGCCAGAGCAGCTTCAACCGCGCCTTCCTCAAGTTCTGCGGCGAGACTCCATCCTGCTACCGGAACCGGCGGATGCAGGGCTGAAAGCGGCAAGCTGCCTCTGGTCGAGGCGCAATTTCCGGCATCCCGCCCCGGCCCGGCGGCAGCGTCGATCCGGCAATCGCGCACCGGCGCCGGAACACGCGCAATCATTGCTCGTTCGTGACGTCATGAAATTCATCGTGCCGTCAGACCGCCTCGCCACCCTTCATGCCCGCAGGGATCTCAAGATGGCACGGTCCGCCCATGCCTATGTCCGGGGCAATACGCTGCTGTTCTACCGCTGGCTTACCGAGGAGGGCGGCGACCGCATCGTCCCGGAAGGTCCTGCGGTCTGGATCTGCGGCGATTGCCATCTCGGCAATCTTGGGCCGATCTCCAACGGCGGCGGCAAAGTGGCGATCCAGATCCGCGACCTCGACCAGGCGGTCATCGGCAATCCCGCCCACGACCTCATCAGGCTGGGGCTATCGCTCGCCACGGCGGCCCGTGGATCGGACCTGCCGGGCGTCGTCACGGCGCGCATGATGGAAGAGATGGTGGACGGCTACGAACAGGCCTTCGTCGGACCCGAGAACGGCGAAGAAGACGGCGATGGCGAACCGGACATCGTGCGTGTGGTACGTCGCCGCGCCGTCGGCCGGAAATGGCGGCACCTGGCGAAAGAACGGCTCGACGATGTAGAGCCCCGGATTCCCCTGGGTCGCCGGTTCTGGCCTTTGAGCGAAGAAGAGGCGACCGGCCTTCGCGAAATCGTGACCCACCGGCCGGTAAGCCGCATGATCCTGTCGCTCGATAGCAAGGGCGAGGAACGGCGCCCCGTCATGGTCGATGCGGCATACTGGATGAAGGGCTGCAGTTCGCTGGGCCTGATGCGCTATGCGGCCATCGTCGCCCTCGACGGGGAACGCGGGACGGACCACGCCCTCGTCGATATCAAGGAAGCGATCAAACCGATCGCCCCCGCCGCCGAAGACGCGCAAATGCCGCAAGACCCTGCCGAGCGCGTCCTTGCCGCTGCGCGCGCCTTGTCGCCCTATCTCGGCGGCCGTATGGCGACGGCCCGGCTGCACGGACATTCGCTGTTCGTGCGCGAACTCATGCCGCAGGACCTCAAGATCGAGGTCGAGCAGTTCTCCCGCGCGGAAGCGCTCAAATCCGCACGCTATCTGGCCTGGGTCGTCGGCAAGGCCCATGCGCGGCAGATGGACCCGGCGACCCGACGGTCCTGGGCGCGAACGTTGCAGCGCGGCCGGTCGGGAGGCCTCGACGCGCCGTCATGGCTGTGGCGCACGGTCGTCGATCTCGCCGGACGGCATGAGAGGGGCTATCTCGAACACTGCCGCGTGCATGCACTGGGCGCATGACGGGTTGGCGAAACTTGGATCAAAAGCGTCGATGATCGGCGGCCATGGCGGACGATGCGTCGTCTATCCTCAGGATTGCAGTCTCGGCGAACAATGGCTATCTCCTGCTGCAGCCAATACGGAGTGCGCAACCTTGAACCTTTCCCTGACCGCATCGCCTACTTGCCTTGCCGCCAAGGAAACCCGTGTTCATGCCTGCCTCAATTTCCGTTTCCCATCTCGCCTGGTCCGCGCCTGACGGCCGACGCGTTCTCGATGACCTGACGCTCGATTTCAGCTCGGAACGCGCCGGGCTGATCGGACGCAACGGCATCGGCAAATCGACGTTGCTGGGTATCATCGCCGGCGGCGTGTCCCCCTCCAGGGGAGGCGTCCGCATCCATGGCACGGTGGGGCTGTTGCGGCAGACCGTGCAGACCGCGCCGGGTGAAACCGTCGCCGACGTTCTCGGTGCCGCCGCTGCGCTCGCGGTCCTTCGCAGGGCCGAGGCCGGCATCGCGACGATGGACGAACTGAGCGATGCCGACTGGACGCTGGAAGCCCGCGCGGCCGATGCGCTCGCCGGACTGGGACTGCATCTGCCTCTCGATACGCCGCTCGCCAGCCTGTCAGGCGGGCAGAGGACACGCGCGGCACTGGCCGGGCTGGTTTTCGCCGAACCTGATTTCCTGCTGCTCGACGAGCCGACGAACAACCTCGACGCCGGGGGCAGAGCCGCCGTCGTCGATATGCTGGCGAACTGGCGTGCGGGCGCTATCGTCGTCAGCCATGACCGCGAACTCCTCGATACCATGGACGCGATCGTCGAACTGACTTCGCTGGGCGCGACGCGGTACGGCGGCAACTGGAGCGATTACAGCGCACGCAAGGCCGTCGAACTCGCTACCGCCGAGCATGATCTGGCGGCGGCGCAGCGCCATCGGACGAGCGTGGCCCGCAAGGCACAAGTGACCGCCGAACGCCAGCAACGGCGCGATGCCGCGGGCAACCGACAGGCCGAACGCGGCGGGATGCCGCGCATCCTGCTCGGCGCCCGCCGCGAGCGGGCCGAGAACAGCGGCGCGGAAAACCGGCGCCTCGCCGAACGGCAGCGCGGCGAGGCGGACCTCTCGGTCGAACGCGCCAAGGCTCGGATCGAGGTACTGCAGCCCTTGTCCGTCCAGGTCGCACCGACCGGCCTCAATCCATCGCGCGAGGTGCTGACGCTCGACCACGTCTCGGCGGGTTACGGCGATGGCGCACCGGTGCTGCGCGATGTGTCGCTGCGCATTACCGGTCCCGAACGGGTCGCCGTCACCGGGGCCAACGGCAGCGGAAAATCGACTTTGCTGCGGGTCATCCTCGGCGAACTCGCGGTATCGTCGGGACGCGTGGAACGGCATGTTCCGGGCAGACTGCTCGACCAGCAGGTCAGCGTCCTGCAGCGAGAGAGCACCATCGCCGAGAACTTCATGCGGCTGAATCCGGGGCTCGACGACAATGCCTGCCGCGCCGCGCTTGCCCGTTTCGGCTTCCGGGCGGCAAGCGCCGACCAGGCCGTCCACGCCCTGAGCGGAGGCCAGATGCTGCGGGCCGGGCTGGCCTGTGTCCTCGGCAATCCCGTCCCGCCGCCGCTGCTCATCCTCGACGAGCCGACCAATCATCTCGACATCGATGCCATCGCCGCGATCGAGGCCGGTCTGCTCGCCTACGACGGTGCGTTGATCGTGGTCAGCCACGACCGACATTTCCTCGATCGCATTCGTATCACCAGGACGGTGGAGCTGACGCGTGACTCCCCGATCCACTCGGCGGGGTAGAAGCAAGTCGCGGTTCAGCCCCGTCAGGTGCTCCCACCTGACGGGCCATCGCCTCAGAACTTGACCGAGAGTGTGCCCTGGATGCTGCGCGGCGGGTTGAAGCGCAGCTGGTCGTTGGGGCCGTAGCCCGACTGCACGGACTTGCCGTTGAGACCAGCGGTCGTCGGCGCGCCCTTGCTGCTGTTCTTGACCTCGATCACGTGGTCGTCATCGAACAGGTTGTAGACGTTGAGGCTCACGCGGTACTTGCCGAAGTCGTAACCCACTGCCAGCGACCCGACATTGTACGCAGCCAAGCGATAGAGGCGGAACGAGGCGTTGGTATCAGCTTCGGTCGCATACTGCGCGCCCGTGAACTTGTGCGTATAGGATGCGAAGAAACCGTCGTGATCGTAGAACACACCGAGCGTTTCGGTGGTGTACGGCGTCTTGGCGATCTGCGTGCCGGTCGTGCCGCTTTCGGCCTTATTGTACGAGGCATTGGCGAACAGCGTCAGGCCGGTCACCGGGAACACGCTGATCTGGCCTTCGACGCCCTTGTACTTGACCTTGCCGATGTTCACCAGCAGCGAGGAGTCCGATCCGGCGACGGTCGGCGAGGCGATCTTGTTGTTGACGTCGATCTTGTAGGCATCGACGTCGATCGCGAAGCGGCGGCCGTGATAGACGGTGCCGATCTGGTAGTTGGTGCTGCGCTGCGGCTGGAGCGCAGAAAGCGAACTGCCGAGCGAAGACGACGTCGAGTAGAAACTCGACAAGTCAGGCACGTACATACCCTTGGCGTACTGCGCATAGACCGTCCAGTCCGAGCGGATCTGGTAATTCGCGGTCAGGAAAGGCAGCACGTCGGTCCAGGTGGCCTTGGCATTCAGCGGAGCGTGGGTCTTCTGGTTCACCTCCGCATCGATCTGCCTGGTGAAGTGCACGTACTTGACGCCCGGCGTGATCGAGAGGCCCTCGATCGGACGATATTCCAGTTCACCGAAAAGCTGGAACTGGTCCCATCCCGAATGCTGGATGTAGTCGATGTTGGACTTGCCGACGATGTAGTTCGGCTTGCCCGTCGACAGGTCGTAGTTGATCAGATGGCGATCGCTGGCCGAATGCTCATACCAGCCGCCGACGCGCAGGCGGCCGTGCTCGAATTCGTAGTCCGCCTCGCCGATGTAACCGATCGTGCGGTACTTGTTCTGCTTGTCGTAGCCCGGAACGCCGGCGGTCTTGCTGCCGCCCGGCGTCAGCACCACCACGTTGGCCGAGTTGCCGGTGCCGTCGTTGCCGGAACTGGTGTGGTTGGTATAGCCATACATGTAGACGCGGTTGTCGAGCGTCAGGCCCGAGCCGAGGTCGCTCTGCAGGCGGACAATCTCGAAGTCGGTCTGCTTGCTGGTGCGGTTGTAGCCCCAGTAGTTCTGCGCGTACTTGCTGGTCACCGATGGATCGTTGGTGTTGCCGTAGCGCTTGCCGAAATCGGCTATGCCGCCCACCGTGCAGTTCTCGCCGGTGATGTCGCCGCTGTTAGCGCCGGTGCCGCAAGTGCCGAAGCCGGTGTCGGATTCGTAATAGACATTGGCGTTGTAGGTGGACAGCACCGTCAGCGTGTTGGCGGTGCCGATCGGGATCACGCCCTTGACGAAGATGTTCTTGGAATGGGTGGGGCTGTATGTCAGTGCGCCCTGCGAATCCATCACCTGGCCCGAGACCACGAACTTGGCGCCACCCAGCGCATCGATCGCGCCGGTCTGCACCGCGAGGCGGCCCACATAGGTCTCGAAACTGCCCACCGTGGCGTCGGCACGAACGCCGAAGTCGTCGGCCACGGCCTTGGAGTACATGTTGACGTTGCCGCCGTAGGTCGCCTGACCCAGCTGGCTGGCGTTGCCGGGGCCACGATCGACCACGACCGTCTCGATCGTGTTCGAGGGGAAGAAGGCCGTGCTGTGGTGCGTCGGGTTGTTGGTGTCGCCGAAGGGAATACTGTCATACGTGACGTTGTATTCGCCGTCCTTGAAGCCGCGGATCGACATCTTGGATTCGCCAAGGCCGATGCCGTTGTTGGCGCCGGTCAGCGTCACACCCGGCGTCAGCGAGGCCAACTGGTAAAAGTCCGCCGTCAGCGGCGCGGCCTTGTCGATATAGGTCTGCGAAACGGCTGCCTGCGGCTGGGTCGTCGCGAGCGAGGCGATCGACGGGGCCTGCTCCGTCTCGTGCGTGCCGGTGACGATGATGTCCGAGGTGGTCAGGGCGTTGGCGTCGTTGGCCTGGCCCCGGGACTGGCGGGTGCTGGAGGGATCCGCATCGGCATCGCTGGCGAAAGCCGGAGCCGAAGCGAAGGCGAGCGCCGTCGCCCCCGCAAGCAGGGTATACTTGATGGCATTCTTCATGGTGTCGCCCCTATGAAAGAAATTCGGTTCAGTTCTTGTCGAAAGCGGCCAGTTCCGCGCGGGCGGCCGAGGCCTTTGCCGCGATGGCCGGAGTGTCGAGCACGCGCTCGGCGACGATCGAGCCGAGCACGTGGCTCGCTTCGGTGTCGCTCGGGAAATGGACGCCGCAAATCTCGCGGCTGAGTGCATAGTCACGGGCCTTGGCGAGGATCGCCGGCGCCTTGCCCGGCATCAGCTGTGCCAGCACGAGGCCGCTCGAATAGCCGAGCAGCGAATGGCCGCTGGGATAGCTGCGGGCCGGCTTCTTGCCCTTGCCCGCGTCGCAGTTCGGCAGGGTCGGATCGACGCCCCAGGGGCGGGTGCGGGCGAAGTGCTCCTTGGCATCGTCAGCCGCGACCTCGATCTCGTTCTGCACCGTCTCGAGAAGCGCCCAGGTTGCCGGGAGGTTCTTCAGGCTGGTGCCCACCACATCGTCGAAGATCGAAGGGTCTTCGTGCGCATCGTCAGCGCGGGCCTGCTCCATGCGCGCTACGGACGTCGATGCGACAAGCGCGTGGAGATACTGAAGCTCCAGCTTCTCTTCCTGAGAGCCGCGGGCGGGCGGCGCCGGAAGCTGGGCCGCGACGGAGAGCGTGCCGGGCTTGATGACCTGGAACTGCCGGGCGGCAGCGGGGGCCTGCGCCGATACCGCGCCGGGCAGCGCGAGGCAGGCAAGAACCGCGATGGCGGTGGTCGAAAGCAAACGGGTCATGGGAATGTCTCCGGATCTGTCGGTCAGGACGCGGTGGGCGCGACGACGAGCACCTTGAAGGTGCCGGGTACGGGCTTGCCGCGCTTGGCGCCCGGTTCGGGGCGGGCGAGCGTGGCGGTGGGCAGGTAGACGCGGCCGTCGCGCGGATCGACTGCGCCGGTCTTGGCGCCGATCTGCGTCTTCACCGTGCCGATCACGCGGATGGCGGCAGGCTTCGCGATATCGAGCACCGAAAGGGTGCCGCTGCCGCCGTTCGGGATGAAGGCGCGGTGGCGGGCTTCGTCGACGATCACGGCATCGGGGTCCGCGCCGATCGCCAGCGTGGCGACGACTTTCCCGGCCTTGGGGTCGGTTACGACCGCGACGTCGTTGGCGCAGGCGCTGATGAGGCGCGTGCCGCCGACGACGAGAGCAAGACCGGTCGGCCCCTCGCATCCGGTCAGCGCGATGGTCTTCACGACCTTGCGCGCCTTGAGGTCGATCGCGACCACGACGTTGCGATCCTCGACATTGACGTAGGCGCCGCCCTTGCCGTCGGGCACGCCGAACTCCAGGCCGCCGCCGACCTCGATGATGCCGGTCACCTTGTGCGAGGCCGGATCGATGAGCGATACGGTGCCGTCGGCCGCGTTCATGACCACCACCTGGTCGGTGGCCTTGTCGTAGAAGCCGCCGTCCGGCTTCTTGCCGGTGGCGACTTCGGCATTCACCTTGCCCGTGGCGATATCGACGAAGCGGGTGGTGCCGGTATCACCGTCGGTTTCGAACAGTTCCGTCTTGCCAGGAATGCGCAGGACCTGATGGGCGTGATGGGCCGACGCCAGCACCGGGTTGACCGCGCGCGAAGCCAGATCGACGGTGGTGATCGCATCGCCGTGCGCAACATAGAGCGTCCCGGTGGTCGGATCGACCGTCGCATAGTCCCAGCCGCCGTCAGGACCGGCGATATGCCCGGCCAGTTCGTAACCGGTGCCGGAGGCGGGACGGGCTGCGAGATAAGCGGGCGCAAGCGCTCCTGCCGCGACGCACGTCGCGACGACCCAATGTTTTGCCATGAAGATGTGATCCCTGTGATATTGGCCGGCGATCCTGTTCCGGCGAGACAAGGACCCGCTAGGAATTGCCTGTGACAGTCCTGTTACGCAAAGCGCTCGAAGACGCCGGGAAGCCGTTACATTGCAAGATTAGAATGTTCGGCGGCCTGTTCGGCGCCGTTAGCCTTCCCCCATGCATCGGACAGGGGAAAACGGACACGGACGACAAGCCCCGGCCGCCCGTCCTCGAGTTCGACCGACGCGTCATGGAACTTCGCGATCGCCGCCACGAGCGACAGACCAAGCCCGTGGCCGGGGGTATGGCGACTGCGTTCGAGCCGTACGAACCGGCCGAAGACGCTCTTGCGGTCGGTATCGGGGATTCCCGGCCCGTCGTCACGCACGATGAGCACGGCCCCGGTTTCCGCGATCTCCACCAGAACGGAGGTCTCGCTGCCCGCGGGCGTGTGCAGCAGGACATTTTCCAGAAGGTTGACCAGCATCTGGTTGATCAGGTCGGCGTCGGCTTCCAACGTGACGGGGTGAAGGCAGCCGGTCCGCAGCACGCGCTTCGCGTCGGCAAAGGCCGGAGCGTACGAATCGACGACGTCCTCCACCAGAACATCCAGCCGTGTCGGCCGGACCTGCGCACGCCTGCCGCCGGCTTCGACCTCGCTGATGCGCAGGATGGCGGTAAACAGCGCCAGAACTCCCGCCATCTCGCGTTCGGCCGAACGCAGCAGTGCGAGACGCTGTGCCTCGTCGATCAGATCCTCGCTGCCGGCTTCGCTAAGGGTGCCCTGCAAACGGGTCAGCGGCGTACGCAAGTCATGGGCGAGATCGCTGGACACCTGCCTCAGATTGGTCATCAGGGCGTCGATACGATCGAGCATGTGATTGAAGGTACGCGCATGCTCTGCGAACAGCCCTCCAAGACGATCCACCGAAATGCGCCGTGAATAGTCTCCGGCGATGATCGCCTGCGCCGTCACGAGGCTGGCTGCCAGCCGCTGCCTGATCAGATGGCTCAGCAATACGGCGCTGCCAATGCCGAGGATCGTCGCCAGCACAAGCGCCGTGCCGCCGATCCGCCAGACGATCTTGCCCATTTCCTCGCCGGATTCGCTTTCGCCGACGATGGTAAGGTGCCCTCCATCCCGTAGTACCGTGGATACCGCGCGGGCCGCTCCCCAATCGCCGCCATACTGGCGAAACTCGACGTCGTGCAGATCCTGCCCGTCCCCCCTGACCTCGAGGTGCCCGGCTAGGCGCGTGCCGTTGCGATCGAGCAGGACGTAGCCGACACTGCTGATGTTCCGGCGATCCGCGAATTCGTGAATACGGCGCGCGACTTGCGCTGCACCGGGCGCAATACCGTTTGCCGGAGCGATCAGCCGCGCACGCTCGCGCTCGATGCGAAGGTCCACCGAGTGTGCCAGTTCGCGTTCGGTAAAGTGATAAGTCGCGACGCCGATCGCCGCCGTGCCCAGCACGAACACCAGACCGAACAGCCCGGCGAGTCCGAATACGCTGCGCGGGTTCAGCCGAGTTCCGGGCATGGCACCGCGTTGCGCAGGATGTAGCCGGTTCCGCGCACCGTCTCGATCGGATCCGTACCACCGTGGATGGTCAACTTGCCCCTCAGCCGGCTCATGTTGCTTTCGATGATGTTGGTGGACGGATCGAAGGAATAGCCCCAGACGCGCTCGATCAGCATTCTGCGCGTGACCATGCGGTCCGCATTGCGGACCAGTTCCGCCAGCAGCGCGAATTCCTTCTTGTTCAGGTGCAGCGGCTTGCCGTCACGGGTCGCGCGCAAGGTGGTCAGCACGATCTCGATGTCACCGGCCCCGAGGACGTCGGGACGCTCCGATGCGGGAAAGCGCCGGGCAATGGCGTTGAGTCGGGCAGCGACCTCCGCCACTTCGAACGGTTTGACGAGGTAGTCGTCGGCACCGGCATTCAGCCCTTCGATCCGGTCGTCCAGGGTGTTCAGAGCGCTGAGCATCAATACCGGCAAGTCGCGCGGCTTGCGCAGGAGCACCTCGATACCGTCCAGCCCGGGCAGCATGCGATCGAGCACCATGGCGTCATAATGATGCGCCGCGATGGCTTCGATCGCCGCCTCTCCCGACCCCGCCGTATCGACGAGGTGTCCGATCGCGGCTAGCCCGCGTGCGAGGAACGTCGCGATCTGGTCATCGTCCTCGACGATCAGCAAATGCATCTGGCTACCATGGTTGGGAAAATGTCATCGCCGAAGTGCACCGCAAATGTGACGTTCGCACGACACCTTCAGGCGCCGGCTGCAATCAACGCCACACGGGCGCCCGGCGTCAGGGCGTCGATGCGGACGGTCATGTTGTGGAGATGCGCTATGGCTTTCACCAGAGTAAGGCCCAGTCCGTTGCCGGGACTGCTGCGACTGTGTTCGGCGCGGTAGAACCGCTGGAAGACGGCTTCGCGCTCTTCGGCCGGAATGCCGCATCCGGTATCGCGCACGGCGACTTCCAGGCCGCCGGCGCGGTTCTTCAGTTCGACGACGACATGGCCGCCGGCGGGCGTGAACTTGATTGCATTGTCGATGAGGTTCGCGAACGCCTCGAACAGCAGGCTCGCATCGCCGTTGAGCGTGCATCGCCCTTCGGTATCGAAAGCCGTGGTCAGAGTAAGGCCCTTCTCCTCGGCGGCAGGGTCGTAATAATCGACCACGTCGGCCAGGATGAGCGGCAGATCGACTTGCGAGAAGCCGCTGCGCCGGGCGCCGTCCTCCAGTTCGGCAATGCGCAGCATCGCGGTGAAAGTCCGCAGTACCCCGCGCAATTCGACGATCGCGTCATCGACCGCAAGGGCGTAGTCCTCGCGCGTTTCCGCCCTTCGCTGAGAACGCTCCAGTCCTGCGAGGATGCGGGTCAACGGCGTTCGCAAGTCGTGCGCGATCCCGTCGCAGACGCCCTTCACGTCCTGCATCAGCCGTTCGATGTCGTCGAGCATGCCGTTCACGACATGGACAAGGCGATCGAGGTCGCCCGACGTGCCGCGCGCGGGCAATCGGCGCGACAAGTCGCCGCGCACGATCTCCTGGATCGCGTCGGCCACGGCGTCGAAGCGGCGCACCGCTCCCAGCCCGACGATCGTGGCGCCGCCAAGGCCGAGCACGGCGGTGATCAGGGCTCCCCAGGCCGCCGTACTGATGAAGGCTTCGTCGAATTCGCGCGATTCATGGAGGTTTTCGGCGATGATCGCGACCTCGCCCGATGGGTAGCGACGCGCCACGCCGCGATAGCGCAGCACCTTGGAACCGCGTCGAGCCGTCATGAAAAAGGGTTTGCCCGATGTCTCCAGCGTGTCCGGCAGCGGCAGCGGGTCGCCCGCCAGCCGCCGTCCCTCGGGAGCATAGAGCACGAATACCCGTTCCATGTTGCCACGATTGTCGGCCGCGTGAAGCGTGAAAAGGCGGCGGACTTCGGGGAGGTCCGCATCGAACCGGGCGGGCGCCTCCCGTTCCAGCCAGTTGTCGATGCCGGCAAGCAGAAAGCGTTCGGTCTGCAGGTACAGGAAGCCGAAGAGCACCGCCGAAGCCACACCGAACAGCGTCAGGAACAGCAGGGCAAGCCGAAAGCTGCCGGTGCGCGGAAGGTCAACCAGGCGCATGGAGCATGTACCCCGAGCCGCGCACGGTCTGGATCAGTTGCGGCGCGTCGGCGCGCTCGATCTTGCGGCGCAGCTTGCTGACGTGCACGTCGATCACATTGGTCGGCTCGTCGTAGTGATAGTGCCAGACTTCCTCGAACATCATCGTGCGGGTGACGATCTGTCCGGCGTGGCGCATCAGGTATTCCAGCAAGCGGAATTCGCGGGGCAGCAGTTCGATGCTGCGCCCGCCCCTGCGCACGGCCTGAGTCAGCAGGTCGAGTTCGAGATCGCCCACACGCAGCACCGTTTCGCGCTGCGGCGCGGTGTGCCGACGCAGCAGGGCATCGACGCGAGCGGTCAGTTCGAGGAATTCGAAGGGCTTCACCAGGTAGTCGTCACCGCCCGCCTTGAGCCCCCTTACGCGCTCGCCGACGTCCGACAGAGCGCTGAGCACGAGGACGGGCACATCGTCCCCGGTCGCCCGCAAGGTCGATACGATGGTCAGCCCGTCCATGCCGCCGGGCAGCATCCGGTCCACAACCAGCGCATCGAAGGATTCGGCCGCAGCGATCAGCAGTCCCTCGCGGCCGGTTCCGGCAAGCGTCACGTCGTGGCCGTGGTCGGTCAGGGCAGCGGCCACCTCCTCGGCGGTCTGCGCGTCGTCCTCGACGATCAGGATTCTCGCCATGTCACTGTCCGTGCTTCCTTCGTTGGGGTGCATACGAAACCGCATGGCACGCAGAGCCCCGGTGCTGCTAGAGCACCCTATGCCATGGCCGTGCGATTCACAGCTTCGCACAAACATTAAATCGGTTTCACGAAAGCGAACGCCCTTCATGCGGCTGCTGGTCATAGAGGACGACGATCGCGGAGCCTCCTACCTCGTGCGCGGGCTGCAGGAAAGCGGCCACGTCGTCGATCGTGCGCAGGAAGGAGAGACCGGCCTGATGCTGGCGACGGAGGGTTTCTACGACGTCGCCGTCATCGACCGGATGCTGCCGCGAATGGACGGCATCGCCATCGTGCAGGCCATGCGCAAGGCCGGGAACGACACCCCCGTCCTGATGCTCAGTGCCCTTTCGGGTGCACTGGACAAGGCCGAGGGCATTCGTGCCGGCTGCGACGACTACCTCGCCAAGCCTTACGCCTTCGCCGAACTGAGCGCGCGGATCGAAGCGCTGGCGCGGCGCGCCGATCGCGCGCGGTCGAATGCCGTGCTGAAAGTGGGCGACCTCTCGTTCGATCCGGCCAGCCGGCGCGCGGTGCGCGGGGCAGTGGACGTGGTGCTCCAGCACAAGGAGAGCCTGCTGCTGGAATTCCTGATGCGCAATGCCGGACGGATCGTCACCCGCACCATGCTGATCGAGGCGGCATGGGATTACGATTTCGAGCCCATAGACGCGCTGATCGACCGGCACATCCATCGCCTGCGCCGCAAGATCGATCGCGACCCGCCGGAGCAGTTGATCCAGACCGTTCACGGGGCAGGCTATCGCATGGCGGCGCCCATCCTTTGATCTTGGGCATTGGCGGACCCTAAAACGGATTTAATGTTCGAACGAACCACGCTCCATCGTCGGCCCGCTACCCGGTGCCGGTGCAGCATCATAACCTCGATACCGCCCGCATCGGGCCACGCCGCGATCCGCTGAAACCAGCGGGGCGGAGCCACGCGCCTCTTGCTCTGGCCGTTGCGCTGGCCGCCTCGCTCGGCGGCTGTTCGCTGACGCCCGCCTATCACCGCCCCTCGATCGCCCCCGTCGGTGCGTGGGATACGCAGGCCGCTCAGCCAGCACTTCAGGGAGAGCCGCCGGCTACCGTGCGCAGCGACTGGTGGCGGCACTTCGCGAGCCCGGAACTGGACCGGCTCATGGAGCGCAGCCTGTCCGACAGTTTCACCCTGCAGGCCGCGGTCGCCCGGGTCCGTCAGGCGGAAGGCTCCGCACGGATCGCCGCCGCGCCGCTTGCGCCGTCGCTTTCGCTCAGCGGGACTGCCGGTGCATCTTCCGGCTCGACTTCAAGCCCGACGCGAAACGTGCTGGCGCAGGCCAGCTACGAACTCGATTTCTGGGGCAAAAACCGCGCGGCGGCGGGTTCCGGGGTCGCGCTCGCCCGGGCCAGCGCCTTCGATGCGGGGACGGTCGCGATGACGCTGTCCGCCTCGGTCGCAGACGAATACTTCACTGTCCTGTCGCTTCGCGAAAGGCTTGGCATAGCGCGGCAACAGGCGGACGATGCCCGCAAGGTGCTCGCTCTCATACAGGCCCAGCGGTCGGCCGGGACGGCGACGGACCTGCAACTGCGCCAGCAGGAAACCTCGATCGCCGGGCTCGACGCCGCCGTCCCGGCACTGGTACAGCAACTGAAGGTAGCGCAGGACGCCCTTGCGGTGCTGACCGGCCGACCGCCGGAAGGCTTTACCGTCGAGGGAGCCTCTCTCGACGATGTGCTGCGCCCTGCCATATCCCCAGACCTGCCGCCGCAACTGATGGCGCTGCGCCCCGACGTGCAGGCTGCCGAAGCCCGCCTCGTCTCCGCCAATTTCGATATCGGCGCGGCACGTGCGGCGTTCTTTCCAAGCCTGTCGCTTTCCGCCAGCGGCGGCCTGCGCGCAGCGGGCACCGGAAGCATCTTCCCGCCGGTCGCCATCGCCGATGCCGCGGCCGGATTGCTCGCCCCGTTGTTCGACGGCGGGCGTCTCGGCGGCCAGCTCAAGGTCAGCCGCGCGAGGCAGGTCGAGCTTGTCGCCACGTACCGGCAGACGGTTCTCACCGCTTATCAGGAAGTCGAGGATGCGCTTGGCGCGATCGCCAATGCGCGTGCGCAGGAAGCCCTTCAGGAAGGCGGCGCCACTTCCGCGCAACGCGCCGCCGCCCTTGCGATGACCCAGTATCGTCTCGGCAGCGCCGATTACCTCAGCGTGCTGACGACGCAGCAGACGCTGTATCAGGCGCGCGATTCCCTCGCCCAGACCCGGCTGACGCACCTGCAGGCGATCGTCAGCCTGTGCCGGGCGCTCGGCGGCGGCTTCGGCCGGGCCGACCTTCAGTTCGCGGCGGCGCCCACGTCACGCTCCGCTCCGCTTCAATCTCAGGAAAAATCCCGGTGAACGAAACCGAACACGCCCCTCATCAGGATCGGCCACGCCTGCCGCTGCATTGGAAGCTGGCGGGATTGTCCATGCTTGCCGTGGCGACCATCGCCGGTTTCGCCGTCTACGACAGCGGCCAGTCGGGCACCGCCAAGGCCGATGCCTCCGCCAAGCCGATACCGGTCGTCACCGGCATCGTCACGACGCGCGACATGCCGATCTGGATTTCCGGGATCGGCAGCGTCGCCCCGTTGAAGGTGGTGGACGTCAAGGCGCGGGTGGACGGCCAGATCATGCGCCTGGCCTTCAACGAGGGCGACGAGGTACAGGCAGGCCGCCTGCTCGCGCAGATCGATCCCCGGCCGTATCAGGCCGTGCTCGCACAAGCGCAGGCCGCGCGGGCTCGGGATATGGCGCAGCTCGTCAATGCCCGGCAGGAAGTGTCGCGCACCGGTGCCCTGTCACAGGCCGGAGCGGGCACCACGCAAAACTACGATGCCGCCAAGGCGCAGGCCGCAGCGCTCCAGGCCACCGTCGCTGCGGACGATGCCGCGATCGCCGCTGCCCGGCTCAATGTCGAATTCGCCGGGATCGTCGCGCCGATCGCGGGGCGTGTCGGCCTGCGACAGGTCAATCAGGGCAGCATGGTCCACGCCAGTGATACGACCGGTGTGGTCACGGTGACGCAGATGGCGCCGATCTCCGTGCTCTTCACCCTGCCCCAGGATTCGCTGGGAGAAGTGCTCACCGGCCAGCGCAGCGGTGCGCTTCCGGTGTCGGTCTATTCGCGGGACGGCGCCAGCCACATCGTCGATGGGCGGCTCCTGTTCGTGGGAAGCAACGTCGACCAGACGAACGGACAGTTCCAGCTCCGCGCCGAGTTCGGCAACGGCGACCGGGCACTGTGGCCGGGAGAATTCGTCTCCGCGCGCGTGCTCGTCCGTACCGACCGCGGGGTGGCGGTGGTGCCCAGCCAGGCCGTCCAAACCAGCGAGACCGGCCGCTACGTCTATGCCGTCAAGAGCGACGGCACCGCCGAGGTCCGCAACGTCAAGGCAGGCCCCGCCGTCGATGGCTTCACCGAAATCCTCTCGGGCCTGAAACCCGGGGAGAAAATCGTGGTCTCGGGCCAGTCGCGCCTGTCCGCAGGAGCACCCGTCAAGGCCCAATCGTCAGCGCAATCTGCAGCGGAGCAGGCACAATGAGCCTTTCCGCCGCCTTCATCAATCGCCGGGTCGGCACGTGCCTGCTGGCGATCGGCGTAGTCCTGCTGGGCCTGGTCGCCTACCTGTCCCTGCCGATCTCCTCGATGCCGCAGGTCGAGTATCCGACGATCTCGATTTCGGCCAGCCTGCCGGGTGCCAGCGCCGATACGATGGCGACTTCGGTGGCCACGCCGCTCGAGCGCACGCTCACAAACATTCCCGGCGTCACGCAAATGACCTCGTCCAGCTCGCTCGGGCAGACGCAGATCACGTTGCAGTTCGACCTCAACCGCAACATCGACGGCGCCGCCGTGGACGTCCAGACCCAGATCAACGCGGCGGCAGGCCTGCTGCCCAAGAACATGCCCAACCCGCCGACCTATCACAAGGTCAATCCGGCGGGTGCGTCGATCTACTCGCTGGCGCTGACCTCCGACACGCTGCCGCTGACCGAAGTGGACCGCTATGCCGAGAACTACATCGCCCAGCCCATCTCGCAGCTGCCCGGCGTCGGCCTTGTCGACTACCACGGCCAGCTGCGCCCGGCCGTGCGCGTCCGCGTCGATCCCGACCGCCTGACGGGCCTCGATCTGACGCTGGAGGACGTCCGCACGGTCATCGGCACATCAACGGTGAATGCGCCCAAAGGCACGCTCAACGGCCTTCACCAGTCGGTCGTGCTTAGTGCCACAGACCAGCTCATGGACGCCAAGGCTTATCGTAACGTCGTCGTCGCCTATCGCAACGGTGCCCCCATCCACCTAACGGACGTGGCCACCGTCGAGAACGCCCCCGAGGACGTCCATCAGGCCGCATGGTTCCAGGGCAAGCGCGCGATCATCGTCGACATCGCGCAGAGCCCCGGCTCCAACGTCATGAGCACCTTGAAGGGCATCAAGGACAAGCTGCCTGCGCTGGAAGCCTCGCTCCCCCCTTCTGTCCATCTTGCCGTAGTGGCCGACCGCACGCAGACGATCACCGGATCGGTGAACGACGTGCAACTGACGCTGATGATCACGATCGCGCTGGTGGTGATGGTGATCCTGGTATTTCTGCGCAACTTCTGGGCGACGCTGATCCCCAGCCTCACCATCCCGCTGTCGCTCATCGCCACGTTCGCGGTGATGTATGCGCTGGGCTACAGCCTCGACAACCTGTCGCTGATGGGACTGACGATCGCCGTCGGCTTCGTGGTGGACGACGCCATCGTCGTCATCGAGAACATCATGCGCCATATCGAGGAGGGCAAGTCGCCGATGGAGGCGGCGCTGCTAGGCTCGCGCGAGGTCGGCTTCACGATCATCTCGATGACGGTGTCGCTGATTGCGGTGTTCATCCCGATCCTCGCCATGGGCGGGATGATCGGCCGACTGTTCCGCGAATTCGCCGTCACCATCACGGTCGCGCTGATCGCATCGGGAATCGTCTCGCTGACGGTCACGCCGATGCTGTGCGGCTGGCTGATCCGGGACGAGAAAGGGCGCAGGCACGGCCGCTTCCATCGCTGGTCCGAACGCTGGCTGACCGCGCTCAACGACGGCTACGAGCGGCTGCTCGACGTCGCGCTGCGGCACCAGCGACTGACGGTGCTCAGCTTTGTTGCCACCGTGGCACTCACCGGGGGCCTTTACGTCACGCTGCCCAAGGGGTTCTTCCCGCAGGTCGATACGAGCTTCGTGATCGGCACCATTCGCGGTGCACCGGATATTTCCTATGAAGACATTTCCAAGCGGCTGAACGCGGTCGCCAAGGTCACCATGGCCGATCCCGACGTCGATACGGTCGATTATTGGGCCGGCCCCAATCCGACGATGAGCGACGGGCGCATGATCCTCAACCTCAAGCCGCTCGACCAGCGCTCGGTGACGGCGGACGAGATCCTGGTCCGCCTCGGTAAGAAGATCGCCGAGATTCCGGGCGTCACGCAAGGCCTGCAGGTTCGCCAGGACATCCAGATCGGCGCGCGCAGCCGTCTCGCCCAGTACCAGTACACCCTGCAGGACGGGAACCTGCCCGAACTCTACAAGTGGGCGACGATCCTGCAGGACAAGTTCAAAACCTTGCCCGAACTGCAGGATGTGTCATCCGACAAGCAGGCATCCTCGACGAGCATGACGCTGGAGATCGACCGGACCACCGCGTCACGGCTCGGCGTGCAGGCGCAGGATATCGACAACACGCTCTACGACGCCTTCGGCCAGCGGCAGGTCGCGACGATATTCGACCCGCTGAGCCAGTACTACGTGATCGAGGAAGTCGATCCCCGCTTCCAGCTGGACGCCGATGCCCTCACCCACCTCCACGTACGCTCCAGCACCACGCAGGCGCTGGTGCCGCTCAGCTCTCTGGTGCGCGTGAAGCAAGGCGTGGCGCCGGTGACGATCGCGCACCAGGGGCCGTTCCCCGCCGTAACGCTCTCGTTCAACCTGGCGCCCGGCGTGGCGCTGGGCACGGCGGTCACAGCGATCCAGAACGCCGAGCAGAGCGCCGGGATGCCCGCCACCGTGAAAGGCTCGTTCCAGGGCGCGGCGCAGGCGTTCCAGGCTTCGCTCAGCACGCAGCCTTTCCTCATCCTCGCCGCCATCGTGACGATCTACATCGTGCTGGGCGTGCTCTACGAAAGCGCGATCCATCCGCTGACGATCATCTCCACCCTGCCCTCTGCGGGTCTGGGCGCCTTGCTGGCGCTGATGCTGGCGGGCAAGGACCTGTCGATCATGGGGATCATCGGCATCCTGCTGCTGATCGGCATCGTCAAGAAGAACGCCATCATGATGATCGACTTCGCCCTCCACGCCCAGCGCGAGCGCGGACTGGCCGCGTTCGACGCGATCCGCGAAGCCTGCCTGCTGCGGTTCCGCCCGATCCTGATGACCACGCTTGCCGCGCTGCTCGGCGCGGTGCCGCTGGCGATCGGTTCCGGCGCCGGGGCGGAGCTGCGTCAGCCGCTGGGCATCGCCATCGTCGGCGGGCTGATCGTGTCGCAGGTACTCACGCTGTTCACCACGCCGGTGATCTTCCTGTGGTTCGAGCGACTGCGGGTATCCGGCCGCCAGTGGCGCGCGCGCAAGCAGGGGGAAGGCGCACCCGCTCAGGCCTGATCGCGCCGAAAGAAAAAGGCCCGCGAGGACAGTTCGTCCCCGCAGGCCTTTTTGCATCAATAGGTTAGCCTATCCGGCACCGTCAGCGCGTTCCTCCGGCCGCCCATTCGACCGCGGCGTCGAACAGGCGCAGTCCCACCGGCGAGAGATTCGCGAACGTGTCGTTGCCCAAGAACATCATCACACGGCGCGCGGGTGCGATCGCTTCGTAATCCATCGTCGCGCCCTTCTCATAACCGAAGATCGCCGCCTTCTCGGGCTGGCCGTAGATCGTGGCGATCGTTGTCGCGCCAAGGCCGGGCTTACCCCAGCTCATGCCGGCCTGCTTGACATAAACGTTGGCGACCCCGGCCGGCAGGCCCGCCGCCATCGGCTGCGGCGCGTTGACGATCCACAGATAACGCTCCTTGTCGGCCTCCCCGAAATCAACGTCGTGCCGCTTTCCGGTCATCGCGAGATCGTCGAGGATGTCGTTCTCCCAGCTGAGCAGCGGCACCGCAAGCTGGCGCCAGCCCGACTTCACGTCTTTGGAGGACACCGTGGATGACACGATGACCAGCGCGGCACCACGCGCGGTCGCGGGATCGGCGTCCTGGTTCTCGAAGCGGACCGCATAGCCTTTTTCCGCCAGATGCGCGCGCACCTTCTCGTCGATGGCAATGCTGGGGCCGCCCTGCTGCACCAGCATGACCACGTCGCGAGGCTTGGTGCCCGAAGCCGCCATGGCGGTCCCGGACGCGCAGAACGCTGCCAGCGTCAGGGCCAATGCGGTCAGCCCATAGCGAAGTTTCGTCATCGTCAGACCCTTAGAATTCCAGCGAGGCGGCAAGCGAGAAGCGGCGGGTATCGCCGATCGACACGAAGTAGCTGTTCACCGCCGAAGGGTAATAGGTCTTGTCGAAGATGTTCTTCACGTTGAACTGCAGCCCCAGCTTGTGTCCGGCGATCTGCGTATCATACGTGATGAAGCCATCTGCCGTCACATAGCTCGGCAGGAAGAAGCTGTTGGCGGAATCGCCCGCCCGCCTGCCGACGTAGTGAGGGCCACCGCCCACTCGCAACCGGTCGTTGCCGACGATCTCGCCGAAGTCGTAGACCCCCGAAAGCGATGCGGTGTACTTCGCCGCGTTCCACAGCAGATTGCCGGCGAAAACAGGATCCTCCGTGGTCTTGCCATCGAGGTAAGCGAAGCTGCCGATCGCGCTCAGTTGCGGCAGGATCTGCCCTGCAAGGTCCAATTCGACGCCGCGTGCACGCGCGGCGCCTGCAGTGCGGTAGTCGGTCTGCTTGGTCTGGTCGTTGAACTGCGAGACCAGCACGTTGCGCTTGTGGATGTCGAACAGTGCGAGGGTGCCGGTGATACGGCCGGGAATGTCGATCTTCACGCCCACTTCCCACGAGCGCGCACGCTCCGGCGCAAAGCCGGAATCGAGCACAACGCCCGCAGACAGCGGGGCGATGGTGGAGGCCGGCTTGAGCGACTGGGAATAGCTGCCGTAGAGCGAGAAGGTCGGCGTCCACTTGTAGACCAGCCCTGCGCGTGGCAGCACCACGGTATCGTTCGTGTCGGTGTTCTGCTTGAAGGGCCGCCCGCGTCCAGCGATCTGGCTCCAGTGCAGGACGCGTGCGCCGCCCACCACGATAAGACGATCGGTGAGGTGCAACGTATCCTGCAGGAAGGCCGAATAATTGCGCAGCTTGTCTGTCTGCTCGCTGTCGCTGGCGGACACCGTGCTCGACGGCTGTTCCAGACCGTAGACCGGGTTCAGGTAGCTGAACGTGCTGGTCGTCGCCTGGCGCAGCAGGTCTTTGCGGTAGATCTTGCGCGATTCCGCCTCTACCCCGACCTGCAGATCGTGGCGCATGCCCAACAGGTTCACGCTGCCGTCGATATAGGCGGTGCCGTAATAGTCCGTGCTGAGCGCGCCGTGCGTGGCGTCGTTGCTGCGCAGCAGAGTCCCACGCGCGGTATTGACGCCATTCACGCGCAACTGGTTCGCGTCGTAGGTTTCCTCGTTGTAGCTGAGGCTGAGATGCGCGGCCCAGCCGCCGCCCAGTTGCTGGTCGGCCGACATCTGCGCGAGGTGGCTCTGGCCGTTCATCGCGTTGAACGGCTCGTCCAGCCGCCGGGTGCGCGGAATGTCCAGAGGCTTGAGCGTCGCCGGATCGAGCGCAGTTCCGCGATCGAACGGCGCCAGGAAATCCCTATATTCGTACCAGAGCACGACTTGCGTGGTGGCGCCGTAATAGGCCAGCGACGGCGCGATCAGCGTTTCCCGGCGCTTGCCGAAATTGCGCCAGTAATCCTCGTTCACGTGATCGACGATCAGTCGATAGGCGAGACCCGTGCCGCCGATCGGACCGGTCGTGTCGAGCGTCGCGCCGTAGCCGTTGCGGGCATTCGCATAAGTCGACCCCGTCAGGGACACCACGGTTCGCGCGTTCAACTGCGGCTTCTTGCTGACGACGTTGATGACCCCGCCCGGATCCATGATGCCGTAGAGCAGCGATGACGGCCCCTTGAGCACTTCGACGCTCTGCGCCGCCGCGTTGAACCCGCGCCCCTGCACCAGCGGCATGCCGTTGTGCTGGATCGAACCGTCGCGATTGCCGCCGAAGCCGCGTTTCATGATCGTGTCCTGCGTGCCCGCAAGCGTATTGCCCTGCGTGATCCCGCTGACGTTGGAAAGTGCATCATCGAGATAGCGCGGCTTCTGGTCGCGCAGCACTTGCGCCGAGACGATGTTGACGACCTGCGGTACGTCGAGTGGCGGCAGCGAACTGCGCAAGGTCGAGGCGTCGGGCGTCGGCTGGTAACGGTCGTCGGCGCCAATCGCCACGGGTGCGGCGCGCGCAGTGACGATGATGTCCTGTCCGGCGACAGGTTCGCCGTTCACCGTCTGGGCCATGGCGGAAGCCGGGCATGCGGTGATACTGGCGGCAACGAGCCACGGCGAAAACACTGACTGGCGAATGAGACTTACTCCGGCGTTGACGAACCCGCCTCTCCGCCGCCCTTGCAATGCCATCTTATGATCTAGAGCAGGCCCTCTTAGCGACGGCCGTTCGGCTATCAATAATCACTATCAATCGCAAATTGATTTTCGGTAATGTTTGGACACGCACGGAGCGTTTGCGGCGGCTTCCAGATCGTTTCTGTGCTGCCCCCGGAACGATCGACGAGCTCCGGAAAGGGGGCGAGACGATCCCCCAGGCGAAATATTTCTCGCTTATTGCAAATGCGTCTCAACTACTTCAATGGGGCGCAATCGCATATTGCAGGGAGATACACTTTGGCCGCGCCGCGCATTCATGCCCTCTCGTCGAACGCCTTTCACAGGATGGGTCTTGCGGCCGCAAGCATAACGGCTTTGCTGCCGATCGCTGCCGCGGCTCAGGCCGCCGACGAGAATGCTCCCGTCCGCGCGGATGAGATCGTGGTGACGGCCGACCGACGGGACACCTTCAGCGCCGACTACGTACAAGCGGGCACGTTCCGCGATTCGCTCCTTCGCGATACGCCGCTGACGATCGCGGTCATGACCAAGGACCTTCTTGAGGCGCAGCAGGCGCGCGGGCTGATCGACGCCGTCCGCAATACGCCGGGCGTCACCCAGGCGCAGATCAACACCGCGATCTACAGCAACCTCGCCATTCGCGGGATCGTCCTGAACAACTTCACCAACGTGCGCTGGAACGGCGTGCTGCCGATCGTCAACCTGATCGAGCAGCCTATCGAGAGCAAGGATCGCATCGAGGTGCTCAAGGGCGCGGCGGGGCTCTACTACGGGTTCGCAACGCCGTCCGGCATCGTCAACCTGGTGACCGAGCGGCCGACCGCCGCGCCTGTGACCCGCTTCGATGTTCAGGGCGACAGCAACGGATCGGTCGGCGCGGGCTTCGACATCGGGCGCAGCTTCGGCTCGGCGGGCCTACGCGTGAACGCCGGAACCTCGATCATCGAGACCGGCCTCAAGCGCAGCGAGGGCATTCGCCGCTTTGCCTCAGGGTCGTTCGACTGGCGCCCAGCCGACGGGCTCGAAATCCTCCTCGACGCCGAATACAATTACAAGTCCGTCACCGAGCCGACCGAATTCAGCCTGCCGGCTGCGGTGAACGGCGTCATCGCGATACCGCCGCTGCAGTCGCCGTCGAAGAACCTCGGCGCGGCCTGGATGCAGGGGCGCGGCTGGGAAACCAACCTGCTGGCCCGCGTGAACTACGAGCTGACGCCCGACTGGCGCATCTCCGCCGCGATCGGGCAGTCCTACCTCACCCGGGGGCGGGCCTATTCCTCGTTCGGCGGCTACAATCTGGCGACCGGCGACGGGACCGTCACGGTCGCCATGACGGACGGCAACGACTACAGGAACGTGATCTATCGCGGCGACCTGTCCGGCAAGTTCCGCACCGGACCGATCGAGCACAACCTGCTGCTCGGCGTGTCTTTCTACACCCGCGACAGCAACGTGCCGACCGCCGTGCGCTATAGCTTCGCGCAGAACCTCTATGATCCGGTAGTGATCCCGCGCCAGCCGACCCCGCCCCGGATCATCGCCAACCCCTCGCGCGTCGAAGACCTCGGGCTCTATATCTTCGATCGGGCTTCCCTCGGCGACTGGCTGCAGGCGACCGTCGGCTATCGCAAGACCGACTACAGCGACGTCAGCCGTACCACTAGCTACAAGATCAAGCCGGGCACCTGGACTTACGGCGTCATGGTGAAGCCGGTCAGCTGGGCCAACATCTACGCCAACTACATCGAAGGGCTCGAACCCGGCCCGATCGCCCAGCAGATCGCGAACAATGCGGGCGAGATCCTGCCGGCCGCGATCAGCAAGCAGAAGGAAGTCGGCATCAAGATCGAACCGGTCCGCGGCCTCCTCGCGACCGGCGCCTACTTCCACATCAAGCGGCCCTCGGCCTATCTCAACAGCGCGAACGTCTTCGTCCAGGATGCCGAGGCCGCGTACGAAGGCGCCGAATTCAGCCTGGTCGGCGAAGTCGTGCCCAACCTGTCGATCGCCGCCAGCGCCATGTATCTCGATGCCATGCAGAAGTCCGGCAACGCCACCGTGGTCGGCAAGCTGATCGAGAACGTGTCGAAATATTCCGGATCGTTGTTCCTGGAATACCGCGTTCCGGTGGTCGAGGGCTTGCGGGTCTCGGCGGGCATGTTCCATGTCGGCCGCAGGGCCGTCAACGCGCTCAACCAGGGCTTCGTCCCGGGCTACGAGACGTTCGACCTTGGCGCCAGCTACACGTTCGACCTTCTGGGCAACCGCACCACGGCGCGCATCTACGGCGAGAACGTCACCGGCAAGCGCTACTGGGCATCGACCGGATCAAGTCTTCTCGCGCAGGGCCTGCCGGCGACGGTCAAGCTGAGCCTTTCCACTCAGTTTCCGTAAGCAGGCAAACGGGGAACGGGCCGTCAGGAAGGGCCGGGCGGAAAGGCAATTCTGACCGTCAGGCCCGAGGCATTCCCGGGGATCGTGCAGACTGCATCGTGCAGGGCCGCGATCGCCGCCACCAGCGCCAGGCCGAGCCCCGAACCCTCGGTATGGCGGCTGGCATCGAGGCGATAGAACCGCCGGAAGACGTTGGCGCGCTCCGACACCGGGATACCTTGCCCGGTATCGGACACCTCGGCCACGATGCCCCCATTTTCCACGAAGAGCCGGGACGTGATCGTCGTTCCCGCCGGCGTGTGGACGATGGCGTTCTCCACCAGGTTGGTGAAGAGCTGCGCCAGCAGTTCCCCGTCGCCGTCCACGACGATGCCCGGTGCGTGGTCGGCGAGATAGATGTGCTCGGCATCCTCGGCCACCGGGGCATAAGCCTGATGGACGCGGTCCATCAGTTCGCTGAGATCTACCTGCGTGAAGCGCCGGCGCCCGACCCCACCTTCGAGCGCGCCGATCCGCAGCAGCGCCTGAAAGGTCGCGAGGATACCGGACGTCTGTTCAAGGGCGTCGTCGATCATCGCCGGTTCGATCTCGGGGCTGTCCTGCATCTGCTCAAGCCGCTGGTGCAGGCGACTGAGCGGCGTGCGCAAATCATGCGCGATGTCGTTCGAAACCTGCCGCAGTGCCTCCATCGCCGCCGCGTTGCGATCAAGCATCCGATTCAGGTTCCGCGCCAGTTCGTCGAATTCCGGGCCTAGGCCGATCATCGGCAGCCGCTCCGCTCGGTCCCCCTCGACGATGCGATCGACCGCGCCGTTTACCCGGTCGAGACGACGCAAGAAGAGCCTCCCGGTGAGATATCCGCCCAGCAGTGCGAAGAGCGTGATGCCGATCCCGCTGAGCAGGGTGAAGCGGCCGAGCCGGTGGCGCAGCATCTGCACGTCGTAGTTGTCGCTGGCCACGACCAGCCGCAACCCGTCCGGCAGACGCGCGCCGAGCGTAGTCATGCTTTCCCGGCGCATGCCTTGCTGGCCCGGCTCGGGCTCTATCACGTTCACCGTGCTCCAGCCCTCCGTCATCGCCGTCGCCGGAAGATCGCCGAACAGGCGGCGGCCTGCGACATCGAGCAGCAGGTAGCGATAGGGTGCCTCGGGACGAACGCCTGCGTGACGGGCCATCGCGTCGGTCAGGCCGGATTGCCCGAGTTGCGCGTATTCGCCCTGAAGCACGCTCATCTCCGCCTGCAGGCCGCCGTTCGTCGCTTCGGTGGCATAGCGCCCGATCTGCTCTTCGACGACGATCAGCAGCGCGGCCGCACCGATGGCGAAGACCCCGGCGAGAAGCAGCGCGAAACGGAAGGCCGCGCTGCGGATCGGCCCAGAAGCCCGGCGCTCAGGCCGGTGCTCAGGCAGCATCGATTCGATACCCCGCGCCGCGCAAGGTCTGGATCAGTTCCTTGCCGAAGCCGCGATCCACTTTCGCGCGCAACCGGCTCATGTGGCTCTCGATCACGTTGGTCTTGGGGTCGAAGTGGAACGACCAGACGTTTTCCAGCAGCATGGCCCGCGTGACCACTTCGCCCGCGTGGAGCATCAGGTATTCCAGCAACTTCAGTTCCTGCTGCTGCAGGTCGATACGCTGGCCACCGCGCATCACCGTCCGCTTCACCCGGTCAAGTTCAAGATCGTCTATCCGCAGCAAGGTCTGCAGTTCGACGATCGGCGGCCGCCGCGCGAGCGCATTCACCCGGGCGAGCAGTTCGCTGGCCGCGAAAGGCTTGGCAAGGTGATCGTCGGCCCCGGCTTCCAGGCCCTCGACCCGGTCCTCCACCCCGTTCATCGCGGTCAGGAACAGCGCCGGACTTCGTACGCCCATCGCCCGCAAGGCCTTGAGCGCCCCTAGCCCGTCGAGCCCCGGCACCATGCGGTCGAGGATCAGCACGGCATGATCGCCGGTCGAACCCAGGAAGATCGCGTCCTGTCCGGTGGAGCAGACATCCACGACATGTCCGGCCGCGCTCAACACGCGCTCGAGGTGCGCCTTGGTCGCGTCGTCGTCCTCGAGAAGCAGGATTTTCATGCCGTGTCCTTTTTCGCTCGCATCGGATGCATCTGCAAGTTGGCAAAAAACAATGTTTCAATCATCTTGGGCAAAGGTTCAGTTGTTTATGTTCGCGTCATAGAGCAGTCCCGCTCTTAAGGATGCCATGATGAAAACTTCCAGCATCATCGTCGCACTTGCCCTGGTGGGTGCCGGATCTTCGGTTGCGTCGGCCAAGCCCGCCGCGCTGAAAGGCGGGGAATACGCCGCCCAGGCCAAGGTCACTCTCGCATCGGCGCGCATCGCCGCGCTGAAGGCACGGCCCGGCACGATCACGGACCAGGAACTGGAGAAGGAAAAGGGCGGCAGCGGCCTGCGCTATTCCTTCGACATCACCAGCCACGGCAAGCCATTCGAAGTGGGCGTCGATGCCAAGACCGGCGCGATCCTCGAGAATGCCGCCGAAGGCAAGAACCCGGACTGATACACCTGCGACGGGGCGGTTGCGCAACCGCCCCG
>NZ_BAAILP010000114.1:83353-127405 GCF_054589055.1 Novosphingobium sp. 11B
CCCTGCCGCTCTCGACCGCCGCCCCGCTTGCGCCGAGCCTCGGCGCCCTCGATGCATCGACGCCGCAAGCTCCCCTGACCGTCGCGCAGGTGATAACGCTGGCGCTCGCCAACAACCCCGACCTCAAGGCAGCGCGCCTGCAACGCGGCATCGCCGCCGGACAGACGGAGCAGGCCGGGCTGCTTGCCAACCCCTCGCTGAGTGCTGCGTTCCTGCCGTTGCTGTCGGGTGCCGGAACGGTTCCCGCCTGGAACCTCGGCCTCGCGCAGGACATCAAGAGCATCCTGACGTACAAGTCGCGCCAGCGCGCGGCCCGTGCCAGCGAGCGGCAAGTGGACGCCAGCGTCGTCTGGCAGGAATGGCAGGTCGCAGGCCAGGCCCGGCAGATCGCCACCGACCTGATCATCGGCGCCCGCAACCGCCAGAACTATCTCGCGGCCTATCAGCTCCTCGCCGAACGCAGCGCCAAGCTGGACAAGGCCCTCGCCAGCCAGACCGTCACGCTGGTGACCGTCGCTCCCGATCGTGTCGCTCTGCAATCCGCCCGCTCCGCGCTGGACGCGCTCGACCAGCAGCAGTTGAACCTGCGACACCAGCTCAATGCTCTGCTGGGCCTGTCCCCGGAAGTGGTTGTCCCCCTCGCCGCCGAGCCTGATCTGCCGCCGTTCGATCCCGCGCAAGTGCGCGGCGAGATCGCCACCCTGCCCGATCGGCGACCGGACCTGCTGGCCCTGCGCATGGGATATGCAGCATCTGACGAGCAACTGCGTCAGGCGATCCAGTCGCAGTTCCCCGACCTCATCCTCGGCGGCAGCGTCGCCAGCGACAATGCCAAGGTCATCAATGGCGGCCCGAACCTGCAGATCGGCCTGCCGATCTTCGATCAGGGCCAGGCCGCCGTCGCGACTGCCCGCGCGACCCGCGCACAGTTGCATGCCGATTACGATGCCCGCCTCTCCGCGGCCATCGGCACGATCGGTTCGCTGCTGCGCGAGTATGAGCAGTTGTCGGCGCAACTGGAGGTCGCCAGGCGCGACCTGCCGAACGCACGCGCCGCCGCCGCTCGCGCCCAGGCCGCGTTCGGCGCATCAAATCTGGACGAGCGCGGCTATGTCGACCTCGTCCTGAACCGCTTCACCAAGGAACAGGAAATCATGACGCTGGAGCTTGCCCTGCTCGATCGCCAGATCGCGATCCAGACGCTTATTGGCGCCGGGCTGCCGACCGTCGATCTTGAATCGACGACCCCGGTGGACGCCCGATGAAAAGGCTTTTCGCTTTCTCGGCCGTGGCGCTGCTGGCGGGCTGCGGCTCGAATGCACCGACCCCGACCCCGTCGCCCACCGTGCTCGTCACCACGATCCCGGCCAGGCAGGGTTCCCTGCCGGCAACGGTCGTGGCCTACGGATCGGTCGGCCCGGCCCTCAACGGCACCATGACGTTCAGCGAGGCCCAGCCCGGCCAAGTGACCGCACTGGCCGTCGCGCCGGGCATGGCAGTGCATGCGGGCCAGACGCTTGCGACGTTCGTCACCGCGCCCGCATCGCGCAGCGGCTACCTGCAGGCCGTGACCGCCCTTGCCGCGGCACGCAAGCAGGAGGCCAGCACCGCGCAGCTCCTGTCCCAGCAGCTCGCCACGCGTGACCAGCTGACCCAGGCCACCAAGGCCGTCACCGATGCGCAGACCGCGCTCGCCGCCTTGCAGGCGGACGGCGCCGGCCGAGCCAGCCACACCATCGTCGCCCCGTTCGACGGGGTCGTCACGACCGTCGCCGTCGCGCAAGGGGACCGCACGCAGGCCGGAGCCCCGATCCTCACCGTCGCCAAGGCAGGCGGGATCGTCGTAACCGTAGGCGTCGATCCGGCGGCGCGGGCCGGGATCGCCGTCGGCCAGTCCGCCAGCCTCAAGCGCCTTTCCGGCGGCGGCGAACTGCACGGCAAGGTGATCCGCGTGGACAGCGCACTGAACGCGACCAGCCGCCTCATCGACGTCGATCTCAGCTTCCCCGCCGGTACGCTGCTGCCGGGCGAATCGATGCAGGTCGCGATCGAGACGGGCGCAGTCCAGGGCTGGGTCGTGCCGCACAAGGCGGTCGTCACCGCCGGAGGTCCATCCCGCGTGTTCCAGGTCATCGGCGGCAAGGCCCGGTCGGTGCCCGTTCGGGTCCTGCTCTCGTCCGACAAGGGCGATGTGGTCCAGGGCAAGCTCGACGCCGGCCGCCCGCTGATCGTCGATGGCGCCTATCAGGTCGATGACGGCGGAGCCGTACGCCGGAGCAACCGATGATCGAGAAATTACTGGGCTCGCAATCGCGGGCCATTGTCCTGGTCGCGCTGGCAATGGCGCTCGCCGGGATCGTCGCCGCCCTCGCGCTGCCGATCGGGCTGTTCCCGCAAGTCTCTTTCCCTCGCGTCGTCGTGGATCTCGATTCCGGCAGCCGCCCTGCCGACCAGACCGCGCTGACCGTCACGCGCCCGGTGGAAGAGGCGATCCGCGCCATTCCCGGCGTGCAGAACGTGCGTTCGGAAACGAGCCGGGGCTCCGCGCAGATCTCGGTCGATTTCGGCTGGGGCCGCGACATGATCGCCAGCACCCTGCTGGTCGATACCGCCGTTGGCCGGGTCGTGCCGACGCTGCCTGCGGGCACGCAGTACGACGTGCGCCGCATGGATCCCACGGTCTTCCCGATCATCTCCTACGCGCTGGTTTCCGACAAGGTCGACCCGGTCACCCTTCAGGATTTCGCCAGGTACCAGATCACGCCGCTGCTCTCGTCGATCAGCGGCCTGGCGCGCATCGGCGTGCAGGGCGGTGACACGGCGGAAGTGCAGGTCCTCGCCGACCCGCACCGCCTGGCCGATTACAACCTGTCGATGACCGACCTCTCCACCGCCATCAAAAGCGGCAACGTCCTGAGCGCGGTGGGCCAGGTGCAGGATCGCGGCCGCCTCTCGCTGGTGATCGCCGACCGCAGCGTCAGCAGCGCCGCCCAGATCGGCGACATCGTGGTCAAGGCCACGCCCACCGGCGTGGTGCGCGTGCGTGACGTCGCGACCGTGCAGAACGGCGCACTTCCGGTCTGGCAGCGCATCGTCGAAGACGGCAAACCGGCCGTCCTCTTCAACATCTACGAACAGCCTGACGGCAACGCGGTCAAGATCGCGCAGGAAGTCGAGCAGAAGCTGAACGGCCTCAAGCTGCCGCCGGGCGTCAAGCTGGTGAACTGGTACGACCAGAGCCAGCTGGTCACGCAGTCCGTCTCCAGCGTGCGCGACGCTGTGCTGATCGGCCTCGTCCTCGCGGGTCTCGTCCTCTTGTGGTTCCTGCGCAGCTGGCGGGTGACGCTGGTGGCGGTGATCGTGGTGCCGGCAACGCTGGCCATCACCGTGCTGGTGCTGAGCATGCTGGGGATGAGCTTCAACATCATGACCCTTGGCGGCATCGCAGCGGCGGTCGGCCTGCTGATCGACGACGTCATCGTCATGGTCGAGCATATCGCCCGCCGCGCAGGGGCAAAGGACGCCGACGGCAAGCTCGCCGGAGACGCCGCCGTCATGCCCGCCGCGCGCGAGTTCATGACCCCGCTGACCGGGTCGAGCATGGCGACGCTGATCGTCTTCCTGCCTCTCTCGTTCCTGACCGGCGTGACCGGCGCGTTCTCCAAGGCGCTGTCGGTGACGATGGCGGCGGCGCTGGCGATCTCCTGGGCGATGACCGCATTCGTCGTGCCCATCCTCGCCCGCCGACTGGTGGACTTCAACAAGTGGCATGACCCCGGCGCGGCCGGAGAGGGCCGTCTCGCGCACGTCCACGACGGCGCGCTCGACCGCCTGTCCGCGCGGCCCTGGCTGCTCGCGGTGATCGCGGTGCCGCTGCTCGTCATCGGCTACGTCGGATATTCCAATGTGCCCACCGGCTTCATGCCGAAGGTAGACGAGGGCGGCTTCGTCATGGACTACCGGACTCCGGCGGGCACCTCGCTGGACGAAACCGGCAGGCAGGTTGGCCAGATCGACGCGATGCTGCGCGCCAATCCCGAAGTCGCGACGTTCTCCCGCCGCCTCGGCACCGGCCTTGGCGGAGACCTTGGCCAAAGCTACCACGGCGACTACTTCGTACGCCTGAAACCGGACCACAGCCGCCCCACCGAGGAAATCGCCGCCGCCGTAGCCGACGAGATCGCCGTCAAGGTGCCCGGCGTGCAGGTCGAGGTCGCGCAGCTGATCGAGGACCTTATCGGCGATCTCACCGCCGTGCCGCAGCCGATCGAGGTCAAGCTCTACGCCTCGGACCCGTCGATCCTCGAAGGGGAAGCGCAGAAGGTCGCCGCGACGATCAGCAAGATCTCCGGCGTCGTCGAGGTCAACGACGGTGTCCAGCTGGCAGGCGATGCGCTCAACGTCCATGTCGATCCGGTTCGCGCCGGGATGGAAGGGGTCGTCCCCGCCGATGTCGAGAGCCAGCTGTCCACCGCGCTGACCGGCGCCGTCGCGACGACGCTGGCCCAGCCCAACAAGGCCGTCGACGTCCGCGTGCGCCTGCCCGACGCCATGACCATGAGCGAAGCGGGTCTTGCCCAGCTGCCGATCCGGGCCACCGATGGCCACGTCTTCCCGCTGTCACGCGTGGCGACGATCGAGCCGGTCACCGGGCAGCCGCAGATCGGGCGCGAGAACCTGGAGCCGATGATCGCCGTCACCGGCCGTATCCAGGGGCGCGGGATCGGCGCGGCAGTCGCCGACGTCACCACCGCCCTCGACAAGCCCGGCGCCCTGAGCCCCGGCGTGCGCTACGAGCTGGGCGGCCTTTACCAGCAGCAGCAGATCGCGTTCTCCGGCCTCATCAAGGTGTTCGCCGCCGCGCTGATCGCCGAACTGGTGTTGCTGCTGGTACTGTACCGCCGCTTCTGGCTGCCGGTCATCATCATCGGCTGTTCGCTGCTCTCGACGACCTCGGTGTTCACGGCGCTGTGGCTGGCGGGCGTCGATCTCAACATCACCGCGCTGATGGGGATGACGATGATCATCGGCATCGGCACCGAGATGGCGATCTTCTACGTCTCGGAGTTCGAGGAACTGGCCCACACCATGCCGCCGGAGCAGGCCACGCGCGAGGCAAGCCGCAACCGCCTGCGGCCGATCACGATGACGACGCTCGCGGCGATCCTGACGCTGCTGCCGCTCGCCTTCGCGATCGGACAGGGATCGGGCATCCAGCAACCGCTGGCCATCGCGATCATCGCCGGTCTGCTGCTGCAGTATCCACTGGTCCTGCTGGCGATGCCGGTGCTGGTGCGGCTGACCCTGCCGAAGACCGCATGACCGTTACCCCAGGCGCGACCAGATGGCCCTTCCGGTCCGTTCGAACCGCGCCTGGGAGTACTCGTCCAGCATCTGCGCCCGGGCCTGCCGCCCCAGCGCCGCCAGGGTATCGGGAGCGGACAGGGCGTCGCGCAGCGCCGTGGCGAGCGAAACCGGGTCGTCGGGCTCGGCGAGCCAGCCGTTGACCTGCGGCCGGACCGAGAAGGCCAGTTCGCCCACGCGCGATGCGATGACCGGAAGGCCAGCAGTCAACGCCTCGTGGGCGGCAATGCAGAAGCCCTCCCGCCGCGAAGGCTGGAGGTAGAGGTGCAGGGTTTCAAGGAAGGCCCGAGGTTCGGTGGCGTAACCGGTGAGGCGCAGCCCTTCGATACCGGCTTCGGCAGCCAGTGCCGCCAGTCGCGGGCCTTGCGCACCGCCGCCCGCAATGGCGATCTCGAAGGGAACCGGGGAACGGAACCCCTGCTCTCGCAATCGGACCAGCGCCGCGATCAGCACGTCGTAGCCCTTGGCCGGGTGAAGCCTGCCGAGACTGCCGAGACGCAGGACTTCCCCAGGGTGCCAGGTGCGCGCCTGCGGCATCGCGGGATCGGCGGCATAGATCGGCCATGTCGCCAACCGGTCCGCAGGGACACCGAGGCGCCGGGCGGTGAGTTCCTCGACCACACGCGAATCCGCCACCCACATTGCCGCGCGGGCTTGAAGCAGGCGCAGGAGACGCTCGTTCCAGGGCTTGAGGAAGGCGTTATGCTGCCATGCGATCACGGGAATTCCCAAATGCGGCCCCAGTACCAGCCCGAGGATCGTCGCGCGGCTGAGCGAGGTCCACAGATGGGTCGCCTCCCACCCGCGCAGTTCGCGGGTCAGCCATCGGGCGGCGGCGAGATGGTCGGTCTCTCCGCCTTCGCGCACCCCGACATCGAGGCCCGCCGCCTCCATGGCAGGCAGAGCCCTGCCGTCTCGGCGGGTCAGGGCAAGGACGCGGACTTGTGCACCGGCACCGCGCAGCACCGCAAGGATGGCAGGCACCGGAAGCGCCGCGCCGCCACCCTCCAGCGAGTTGATGACATAGGCGATCCGGGGACCCGTCATCACCGGCCGCTGGTGCGCCACACGAGGACCGCGAGCAATCCGTTGGCCACGACCGCCTGCGCCACCGCCTGAATGCCCGCCCCCATCAACCCGAACGTCGTCAGCAGCCAGGGCAGAAGCGGCAGGAAGGCGAAGCTCGACAGCAGGTTGGCCCACATCGACCGGGCCGGGTGGCCAAGCGCCGTGAGTGCCGAGGTGCAAGGCGGCCCTATGAGCGCAACAGCACGCGCGGCGACCAGCGCGATCATCACGCCCGACGCGGCTCCGAAGGCCGGACCCGCCATCAGCCGAATGATCTGGGTCGGGAATATCCCGACGATCAGCACGACGGGAACCGCCGCCAGCACCGCAATGCCGACGACCTTGAGAAGCGTCTGGCGCAGCGCCCTGCCCCCGTATCCACCCGCAACGATGTGAGCCAGTTCGGCGTAGGAAGCATTGCCGAGGATCTGCGCGGGCTGCGCAAGGATGACGGTAGCGCGCTGCGCGACCGCGAAGAGGCCCGCCATGGCCGGTCCCATCACCCATCCGATGACCAGCGGCGCGACGCGGCCGGTCAGGTCTCCGAGGGTCACGTCCGCATTGCTCGCCAGCATGAAGCGCCAGATGCCGGTGTTGTCGTCGGTCACCCGGCCGGGTTCGGGACGCACTATCGCATTGCCCAGGCGCTTCGCCGCCATCCACAGGCCGAAGCCCCACATCGCGGCGAATTCCGCCAGCGCCGCGAGCAGCCATGCGAAGAGGAACGATTTCACGCCCCATCCGCACGCGATCACCACCAATGTCCCGATCAGCCTTACCGTAGGCTGCACGAGATTGTGCAGGCCCAGCAGATCGAAGCGCCCGCACAGTTGCAGGTAGCCTGAAGGCGTCGAGCGCACCGATCCCAGCACGGCGAAGGCGTAGTACGGCGCAAAGGCCATCGCCTTCGGAGACCAGCCGAGATGGGGACCGACGAACGGCACCAGCGCCATCGCCGAGATCACTGCGAGGGCGCCCCCGGCCAGTTCGACCTTGGCGCCGAAGCGCAGCAATCGCGAAAGGCGGTGGGCTTGCCCGTCGCGGTCGGCCTCGGCGCCATAGCGCACGATCGCCTGCCACGAGGGGAATTCGATCACCCCGCATACAGTGGTCACATAGGCATGGACAAGGACCAGCACGCCGTAGTCCTTCGGCCCCAGGTAACGCGTCGCCAGCAGCAGATAGCCCAGGCTCATCACGCCTGCGCCCGCCTTGCCGCCCAGCACCAGGCCGAGGCTCGCAAAGATGCGGCGGACCCGGCCCGCCGGTCGATCGGTCACCATTCGCCCATCAGGATTTTCGGCGCGACGTGCTGTTGCCCATTCATCGTGCGCTTCTAGCGGCTTGCTATCCGACATTGCCAGTCTTTGTACTCACGCCGGAACGAGCTTGAGATGGCGGTTATCCCGGCGGCGCCGTTCCGCGAAAGCCGCTACGGCATTCGCGGCACGAATGGAAGACGGGGTGTCCTGAAGATCGAAGCTCTGCGCGAACAGGTCCTGCTGCACGGTACGGTAACGGGTCGCGTGAAGCTCTTCGGCCCGCTCCAGCGCCTGTGGCAATGCTTCGGGCCGGGTGATGACCTCCCCGGCCGTCCAGTGCCGGAAGTTGGGGTCGCCATGCCACTCGTGGCCATGGGTGTTCAGGAAGATGCAGGGCCGCGGCCGCAGCAGGAATTCGTAGACCTGGCTGCTCGCGTCGCCGAGATAGACGTCGGCCGAGAGAGTGTAGCTCATGTCGGTCGATGCCCGGCTGCCGAGATCGACCTTGATGTTGTCGCCGCGCAGGAAACGGGGCGGTATCTCTCCCGCCCGATCGACCGTCAGCCTGTCGATCGTCACCACGTATTGCCGCTGGAACAGCATCACGTGCGGGGCGAACAGCAATCCTTGGTCGGCGCGTCCCAGGAACTGCTCGAAGACGCCGTGGCCGTGGCGATACCATGAAGACAGGTGCGGCGACGGGTGGGGGTTGTAGAGCACGACCTGCTCCACGGTGGGAAGAAAGCTGACCTGCCGGGTTTCGCGGACCAGATCGAACTTGGGGTAGCCGACGATGGTGATCGCCTCGGGGGCCATCCCGGCTTCCTGAACAAGCCGGTCGCGGATTTTGGGGCCTGAGCACAGCACATGGTCGAAGCAGGCGCTGGCCTTGTTGAAACCGATGGCCCTGTCGCCGGCGCCGTGCCGGGTGTGAACGATGCCGAGGTTGGTGAGACCGTATCGCTTCTTGAGGATCAGCGAGGTCTTCTCCGCCACCACCAGTACGTCAAGACCACGGAAAAATGCCAGATTGTCCCGATAGATCAGCAGCTTTCCGGCTGGCACCACTTTGCCGAGCAGTGCATCCACCCGCCGCGACAGCGGGGACGGTTCGAGTTCAACATGTTCGATGGTCGAGCCGATATGTGCGCCGCCGATGCGCCGCACCTCGGCCGCCAGCGCCGCGTTCGTCGTGGCGACCACGATCTTCCCGCCGAAGCCGATCTCGACGAGGGCCATTGCGATCGGAAGACTATGGGCGACCTGGTGTATCTGGTCGTGATTGAACAGGAATCCGATGCGCATAGTCGCTTGACTCCGCGACCTGCGAAGACCCGCACCCCATCCGTCACAATTTTTTCGAGGTCAGGCGGCCCTGACGCTGCGGCGCAGTTCCCCGTAAGCGGCGAAAAGCCCCTCGAAATGCTGAAGGTTGCTGACGACCTTGCGTTGGCCTTGCGGGATTTGCGGGCTCTCGCAGAATTTCACGATCGCATTCGCCAGCGAGAAACGGTTGCCGGCCTTGAAGGTCAGCCCGCCGCCGTTCAGCGCATGATCGGCAGCGCCGCCCGCATCGGGTACGATCACGGTTGTTCCGCTGGCCCGTGCTTCGGCGCCGACCATGCAGAAGGTCTCGGCCTCGCAGCCGTGGACGACAGCATCGGCGCTCGCCAGGATTGCGGCGAAGGCAAAGCGATCGCGCTCGGGCTCGAACAGGCGGACGTGCGGATTGCCGGCGATAGCGCTGCGGATCGCACGCTTCTCGCGGCCTTCGCCGAACAGGACCAGGCCCACCGGCACTTGCGCACTCGCCGCGACGACCGCATCCACCACCATCGGCCAGCGCTTTTCCGGCGCCAGCCTGCCCGCCGCCACCAGCAGTCGGGCATTCGGATCAAGGCCGCACAAGGCCAGAAGCCGTGCCCGCAACTCCGGATCACGTCGCTCGGGCGTGAAAACGCCGGTTTCGACGCCGAGCGGATGAACGCGCACGCCGGACACCCCGCCATCGCGAAGCCTGCCTGCGAGGTCGTGGTTGGCGCAGACGGTCATGTCGAACGCCAGGCCGAGTTCGCGCAGGTGATCCCAATAGCGCTCGAACCCGCGATCGATACGGGAGCGCGCGAGGAACGGCTCGAACCAGCGATAGGCGTAGGCGGACAGCGGATCGGCGTGCATCACCAGGCTGCGGCGCGCGTTGCCCTGCCAGCGGGCCACCATGGCCGGACTGCGCCAGGGCGACGAGACCTCCACCACATCGGGTTTCTGCGCATCCAGTGCGGCATGCAGCGCGGCCTCGTCGGCGAAGTAGCCGTACTTGCGGTCCAGCGGGAAGCGCGGGGACGGCAACGTGACGATCGATGCGCCGGGGCCGCGCTCGACGATCGCATGTTCCTCGCCCGGGACGATGACGACGATCTCGTGGCCGAGTTGCGGCCCGATCCGCAGCTTCTGCTCGATATAGGTACGCACCCCGCCGCCCTGGGGGCTGTAGAAGGCGCAGACATCGACGATTTTCAAGGCTCAGCCCTTTCGCTTGAGCGGCGCGACGCCCAGGCCGCTGCGATAGTTCATCAGGATGGACAGCAGTGTCGGCCCGGCGCCGGTTGTCACCGCAACCCTGGCCGCCTTCGGCTTGCTCCAGCCCAGCTTCGGGTTTCCGGAGAAGCCGATGCCGTCGACGGTCCATCCGAACTTGCGATTGCCATCCCTGTCATGCAGCAGCGAGACCGCATATGCGCCCGGTCCCGGAACACGGATGCACAAGCGGACACTTCCTGTCTGCGGAACCGGCACCTCGACCCGTCGGAAAACCTTTCCGGCGTTGAGCAGGACGTTATCGTCCGCCAGGAAGTCTTCGTCGTTGGCGGGATAGACTTCCAGCTTCAGGGAGCCCTGCCGGTCCTTCAGTCCCTCGACATCGACAAGCAGCGACGGCCCCTGCTCATCCCGGCGGCATTGCCCTTCCTTCTTTCCCAGGTCAGGCGAAGAGGGGAGCGCCGCCGCGCCGAGCAGCAGGGCAGTCACAAACAGCGACGTGGCGCGGATCACCATGCGTCGACGGCTCGGCGCAGCAGGTCGGACATCACCAGGCCGAGCCCCAGGACAAGGTGCACCAGCAGGATCGCCGAAGCCATCATCGTCATGAGCGCGGCGATGTCGGTCTCGTGACCAAGCGTGAAGACGGCGATGCCCGCGAAGACCACGTCCTTGTTCGGGATGAACGGCAGGCGCGAGATCAGCAGGCGCATCGTCGCCAGCAGCAGCCACCACATCGCCGGAACCGAGGGGAGTACCATGTGCCACAGCACCGCCGAGAGGATCGTCGTAAGGACTATGCGCCCCAGATGCATGAAGGTGATGTACCAGAGCGCGTCCCGGTCCAGCGAGAATATCCGGCGCCGGAACGCCATCGCCAGGATCGACGTCGCCAGCACCACCGAAAGCGACAGCATGACCGCCCGGTTCTCGAACCCGATCGTGGACGAGCCCAGGAAGGGCCACAGCACCACCAGCAGGACGAGCGTGACGCCGTTGCCCGTCATCGCGGACAGGATCGACACGTCCTTGATCGCTCCGAAGGGCGCTGCGGTCATGGCGGCACGCTGGCGCGCCCAGGTGTAGAAATAGGCTTCGCCCAAGTAGCCGAGCAGGAGTTCGTTGCACACCAGCTTGCGCAGCAGCGCCGCGAAACCTTCCACGGGGAGCTGCCACAAGCGGCGATAGATGAACCACTCGCTGCCGGGACCGGCGAGATAGCTGAGCGCGAAGACGATCCAGAAGCCCGGATCGCGAGGGACCATGGACAGGATCCGCACCGTGTCCATGCCGCGCAGCTCGAGGACCACCCCAAGCGCGATCAGGATCGAGAACAGGACCGGCAACAGCGCAGTCCGGCGCTTCCACGATAGCGTATCCTGCGCGCGAAGCATCACGTTCGGTCGTTCCGCCATTGAAAGAGAAGGGGGCTGAAGCACAAGGAATTCCTTGAGAGTGAACGGGATATTCAGGGGAAGTTCGCGATTATCGCAGCGTTGGCGAGGCCATCAGGACCTGCATATGTCTGGCCGAAGCAATGGCCCGCCGCATGGTCGTCACGTAGGCTCCGGCAGCGATCTCGACAGTAAAGCGGTGCGAATACTCGCGCTGCATCGGGCCGGGCCGCGGAAGCTCGTCCGCATGCGCAATTTCCCGCGCCATCGCGTCGATGTCCCCGACCGGCACCAGCGTGGCGCGCACCCCTCGTCCAGCCAGTTCCTTCATGCTGGAGGAACAGTCGGTGGCGACGATCTGAAGCCCGGCGGCGATCGCTTCCAGGACGACGGCCGGAACGCCCTCGTAGTTCGAGGAAAGCAGAAGGCAGTCGGCGTCCCGCAGATAAGGGTCGGGATCGATCACATGGCCGCGAAAGCGCACCTTCTCCTCGATCGCCAGACCACGCACGAGCGCTTCGAGTTGCGCCCGTTCCGGCCCGTCGCCCACGATCGTGAGTTCGTCGCCCGGCCTGAAGCCGGCTGCGAAGGCCCGCAGCATGACTTCGAGGTTCTTCTGGGGCACGAGACGCGAAAGCGCCAGGAAGCGATAGCGATGGCGGCTCCTCTGAATGCGGGGGATCGTCAAAAGACGGTCATAGCGCGCCTCGGTGAGCGCCGGATCGTGGATGGTCGTGACACGATGTGCCCCCACTGACATGGATTGGACGATCTCGCCGTGCATGGGTTCGGCCAGCGCCACGAACCGGTCCAGAGTCATCCCCTGCACCCGCAACCACAACTGGTAGACGCGCCGCCGGAAGATCGACTTGTCGCGCCGCACGAGGTCGTTGCTCACCTTGCTCACGATGGGCGGGCAGCGCTCGCCCAGCAGAAGGCGGGCGGCGACGCAGACGATCGCGTATGTGTTGCCGGGGCAGAAGATCACGTCCACCCGCTCGCGGGAAAGATGCAGGAAGAAGCACCAGATCATCCAGAGCGTCTCGAACCGCGCGGTCGGCACGCGGCTCGAGACGATCCGGTAGTCGAGGTGCGCGCTGACGCGCCCCCGATCCGAGCCTTCGTCCCGTCCCAGGACGATGGACACCTGGTGGCCGGTCTGCTGCCAGCGTTCAGCCAGATTGAGAGCCACACGCTCGACCCCACCGGGTTCGAAGCTGTGGATGGGTATTGCGATCCGCAAGGGCTCCGTCATGCCCATGGGACTCCGCGCCCCGACAGGACCCGCACTCCCCGGTGCGGGGATATGCAAATTATTTCAGAAGGTCGGCGTAGCGGCCCGGGACATGGCGGCGGGAGAAAGCCCGCAAGGTGGCATCGACGCTGGCGACGATCGAGGCCTTGGTCACGTCCCCGGGGTGGACCGCCAGCCGCAAGGTCCGCAGCGGCTGCAGCGCCGGCCGCGCCAACGCCGCGAAGGCCAGCGAGGACGCCGTGCGCATCGTGCTGCGCGATGCCCAGGTGACTACCGGTCCGCGCGCCAGCGGCTTGTCCTCTTGCCCCGGTCGCCACACGCGCATGTGGTCCTCGGCCAGAGCAAAGCCGCATTCACCCAGCGCCTGCATCGCGCCCGGACCGTAGAGCCAGGCGGGCGCGATGAAACCGGCGGCCGGTTTGCCGATGATGTCCTCGACCAGCGCCTTGCCGTCGCGCATGCGCTGCAGGGCCTCGGCATGGGAAAGGCCCAGGAACTCCCCCTCGCCCGCCGTCATGTGCCGCGCCTTCAGGCTGGCCGCGCCCTTGTGCTCGGCGGTATCGCGGTGGAACCAGCCATGCACGAACATCTCCACCCCGCTGTCCGCCCAGGCACGCAGCCGGGCCTGGAACCCGCGCGCCTCGGCAAGCGGAGCACGGCCCCAGTGATCGGGCACCACCAGCATGGCATAACGCGCCGGGCCGAGCCGCGCCTCGATCAGGTCGGCAAGCCGGTCCACCTGGCTTTCGAAGCAGGGCGCGACGTCGTGGATCGAGGCCAGCAGGCGCTTCTCAGAAACTTGCATCGAAACCTATCCTGATCGAGCGCGGACGCATCGGCGTCTGCTGCAGTCCGTCCGCGACGGAGAAGGGATTGCCGAAGGCGAATGTATTCGCACGGGTATTGAGTAGGTTGTCGAGGTCCAGCGCCAAGCCCCATTTGCCGAAGCCCAGTCGCGCGCCCGTCGATACGTCGTAGTAGCGCCCCTGCCCCAGCGCGAAAGGCGCCCGGATCGCGAGCTTGGAATGACCGACATAACGTACCGCTGCGTCGAGCGTGATCCGCGCCCATGACAATTCCCGATCGTACTTGGCCGCCACGCGCCAGCCTTCGTCGGCGATGTTGGGCAAGTCACGATCGGTGGCGTCGGCAAAGGCGGCCGCCGGTTTGGACAAGTCGCTGGAATTGAGGAAGCCCGCGGCTTCGAACGACAGATGGTCCTGAGCGCGCCATGCCAGCGAAAACGCCACGTTCTTCACACGGCCGGAACCGATGTTGGCGATATAGGGTAGCCCGTCCAGGCCCACGAGATCGGCCTGCACGTCCCGCCACTGCGCCAGCGAGACCGCGAGGCTTCCCGAGAGGCGGGCATCCTTCTCCATCCCGAAACGAACGCCCGCCTCGACGGTGCGGATACGGTCGGCCCCGAAACGCTCGGCGCTCTGCGAGTTGGAGGAACCCGTCACTTGCAGCCCGCCGGGACGATAGCCCTGCTGGAAACGGCCATAGGCGAGCAGTCCGGGCCGCGCCGTCCACGAAATCGCGGCAGAGGGAAGGAACCGCTTCTGGGTGCGTACCGGCTCGAAGTCCTCGGACGCCATCTGCCCGATGAACTGGCTCGTCTGCCGCACGTAGCTCAGCCGTCCGCCTGCGGTCAGCACGAGCGTTTTCGTGATCGGCACCCCGACTTCCCCGAACCCGGCCAGGTCGAGCGTCGTGTTCGACAGGCTGGTGAGCAGGTCCGGCGAGCCGGGCGTGCCCATGCTGCGCACGACCCGGTCGTCGTTGTGCACGACGCCGAACCCGGCCAGCCAGGTCCCCGATCCGCCCCAACTGCCGGACAATCGCGTCTCGTGGGACAGGAGGTGCACCGTGATCTCCTCGGTGAACTCGGTCGGCGATGCGGCTCCGCCAGGCGTCGCGTCGAACGTGGAATCGATCGTGTGATCGGCGTAGCCGGTGGAGGACACCAACTGCACCGCGCCCCAGTCCCGCCGCACCGTGAGGTCGGCGAGTCGATAGTCGTTGTCGAACGGTTGCGCGATCGCGGACCGGCGGGTCAGGTCCGGCTCGCCCCGCAAGGTGTATTGCCCGTCGCGAGAGGCGATGTCCTGGCTGAGGACCGACAGGTCGACGGTCCACGCCATGTCCGGCTGCCAGCGCAAACCGGCGCGGAAGCCCGTGGTCTTGTTGCGGTTGATGTCGCGCAAGCCCCGCTCGACATCGTCGATATAGCCGCCGTCAACGGTTTCGTAGGCAACTGCGCGCAGCGCCAGCTTGCCCCGCGCGAGCACGAGATTGCCGGTCACCGCCCCGTCGCCGCCCGGCGCACCGTCCTGCGTCAGGCGAACGCCTGCGGACACGTCGAAGGTATCGGATTGCAGGTCGGGCGCGTTGGGCACCAGCCGGATGATGCCGCCCAGCGTCCCCGCACCGTAGAGCGTGCCTTGCGGCCCTTCGAGCACTTCGACACGGGCGATGTCGTAAAGCGCCAGATCGGGATCGGGCGCACTGTAGATCAGACGCGTTTCGCCCAGGTACTGGCTGATCGTCGCCTGGCTGGAACCGTTGAAGCTGCTGTCGGCGATCCCGCGAATGAACACCTTGTTGCGGCCCGGCCCCAGGTTCGTCGAGGACAATTGTGGCAGCTTGCCGAGAATGAACCCGGTGCCCTTGCCACCGGCGCGCGCAAGCTCGGTCCGCTCGGGCGCGACGACCGAGATACTGGCAGGGTAGTCGAGCAGCCCAAGGCGCTGCTTGGTCGCGGTGACGACGATGTCGGGGCCGGAACCCTCCGCAGGCGGGGATGGGCGCGGGGGGCGGGGATTGCTTTTGCGCGGGGCCGGGGCCTGCCGCACCAGCTTCACGGTCCGGGCATCGACGAAGACGAAACCGTAGCCACTGCCCGCAAGCAGCACGGCCAGCGCCTGCTCCGTGTCATAGCGCCCCCTGATCCCGCGCGTACGCAGGGTATCGAGGCGGCTGTCCCCGATCGCGATCGAGATACCCGCCTGCTCCGACAGCACGATCAGTGCGTCCGACAGCCGCCCGGCCGGAACCGAGAACTGCTGCGCGGGCCGCGCCTGAGCCGATACGGGAAGCGCCAGAGCAACCGCCGTTGCCAGGCTTGCGCGCGCCCATCTCCTACCGCGTAATCGACCAACCATCGGCAGTTGCCGTCACCTTCAAACCAAGCAGAGTGCCGACGCGCTTTTGGAGGGAGACGTCATCGCCATCAAGCTGAATGACGCCGGAAAAACGACGATGCGAGATATCCGAACCCAGTTCGACGGCAATGCCCCGCGCGCGGGTGATATCCGCCGCGACCTCAACCATCGGTGCATCGTGATAGACCAGCCGTCCGCGTGTCCAGCCGCCGATCTCCGCCGCCGGCTTCGAACCTTCGACGATGCTGCCGCTCCCCGCATCGAGCGTATCCCCGGCATTCAGGCGCAGGCGAGTCATGCCGTCCTCGAAGCGCACCGCGCCTTCGGCCACTTCGACCCGCAGCACGTCCTTGCCACTGCGCACGTTGAATACGGTGCCCACATCGACGATGCGCTGGTCACCGACCGACAGCGTGAAGGGCCGCGCGGCGTCATGACTAACCGTGAACTGCGCCTCACCGCCCTTGAGCGTGGCGACCCGGGGATCGGACTTGTCCAGCACGATCTCCGTCCCGCCGTTAAGGACGATACGCGTGCCGTCAGACAGCGCGAAAGTCCGGGTCTCTCCAGGTGCGGTACGCACCGAATAATCGCTCGACAGAAGGCCGGAACCGGCCCAGGTGCCCAGCGCTGCGAAAGCGACGGAAGCGGCCATTGCCGGCCACATCCAGCGGCGTGCGGGGCGCAGCTGCGCCATCTCCGGGAACGGATCGACCTCGACTTCAGCGGGCGCTTCGCGGGCGATCTCCACCGCCGGCTCCAGCGCCAGGTCGGCGTCGCAGACGGCTTCGTAGATGTCGTTGTGGCGCGGATCGGCTTCGAGCCAGTCGGCGAAACCGCCCCAGTCCGCGTCCGAACCATCGCTCAGGCGCAAGTGCCAGGCGATCGCTGCATCGCGCATGGTCTGTTCAGCGAGCGGCTGCATCGGTGCCTCCTGCAGTGTCGAGGGCTGTCCCGCCTGAACCGGTCGGCGGCATCGCCTCCGGGTTCAGACGATTGCGGATTTCCAGTACGGCGCCATAGGCGCGCTGGAGATGTTTTTCGACCGCGCTCAGGCTGATGCCGAGATCGCGCGCGATCTCCTTCTGCGACACGCCTTCGATGCGGTATTGCCGGAAGACGTAGGCCGTGCGTTCCGGCAGCTTTGCCAGCCGCGCTTCCACGCGAGCCAGATGATCGCGGGCGAGCAGCGTCGTCTCCTGGTCTGGAGCGAGATCCGCCATCTCGATATCCGTCGCAGCCAGGCCGGACGGCGCGCCGAGCCAGTCCGCATCGCGAGCCTGCTGCCGCGCTTCGGTACGGCGGCGGGTATGCGCCATGTTGTTGAGCATCTGGTAGAGATAGGCCCGCGGCGAGCGTACCGGTCCGGTCACACTCGTCTCCACCCGGAGAAACAGGTCCTGCAACAGGTCATCGACGTCCGTCTCGCTGACACGGCGCGCCAGCAGGAACCGGCGCAGTTCGGGCCGCAGCGTCAGGCACAACTGGCGCAGGCCGGCATCGACCGGAACTTCGTGGCCATCGGATGTCATTGCCCGTCCAGCCTTGGCAAATGCAGTCTCCCCTCCAGGGCGGAGCAGACCCTTACGCGAACGAGCCGCCGGTGTCATCATCGCGCCCATTCAGAACATCGACGTCAGGGTAAGCCCGACGTCGCTCGCATGGCGCATTCCCGTTCCGGCGCCGACCGCGCGGCGCCCCTCGCGAGCCTCCAGCATCAGCCAGGTGCGCGCGTCGTCACCCCCGTCGCTCAGGTTCATCCGCAAGGCGGCGCGCACACCGCGTGCCGCCGCCGGTTCACCGTTGCCCATCCGTATCACATCGAGGTCCATCTGCCGGCCACCCCAGCCGCCCTGCCGGAACCATCCGGTCGAGACCGACCACTGGCCGCGATGATCCCAGGTCACCTGCGCCGATGCGTAGCCCGCCGTCGATTTCGCGGGAAGCACCGCGGGAGACATGCTGCGACGCCCCGCCTTGCCGATATCGGCGCGTAGTCCGACGGTGTCCCCGTCGCCCACGGCGTGCCATGCGCGCAGCCCTGCCTGATGATCGCTGAAATGATCGCCCGACGCGCAGCAGTCCACGTCGCCATCGCGTGAGGATCGCAGGGACAGGTAGTCGAAGCTCCAGCCCGCATCTCCGCCATCGACCGCCAGACTGACGGCCTTCCCGCGATCCACGACGCCGCGATCGTGCCCGCTCCAGCGCACTTGTTCAGGCAGGAGCGAGACCGCGCGGGCACCGTGCATCTTTGCAGAGCGTGCCTCCGCACCGGCCGGCGCAGCCGCCGCCGCCGCCAGCACGCAAAATAGACTCAAGGTTCCGGTTCCGCGCATCCGCGCCGCTTCCCTTCCGTTGCTGTCCGACAAACCCGGGACAATGCTGGGACTCCGTCGCCTGCAGGGAACCGCACATCGAATTTCGAAGGTGCGGGTCACGCCGGACCGCGGGGTCTACTGCGTGAACCTGTGGGAGTATCTCGCGTGAAGCGCCTGCGCATGTTGACCGTCGCCACCCTGGCGGGAATCCTCGCCCTGAACTTGTCCCTGCCTTCCCCCGCCGCCGTCTCGCCCGAGCCGGTGCACGCCCGTCCGCATGTGGCGGGCGAGCTTTCGGTCATGACCTACAACGTCAAGGGCTTGCCCTTCCCCGCCGCCTACGGCCGCGCCGGCAAGCTGACCGAGATCGGGCAGCGCCTGGGCTACTTGCGCCGCGCCGGGGTGCAGCCGCATGTCGTCCTGCTTCAGGAGGCCTTCATACCGGAAGCCAAGGCCATCGCGCAGGCCGCCGGATACGCTCATGTCGCGCTGGGGCCGCAAATCTCCGACGTGCGGAGTGCGCCCACAGATCTTGCCGCGGGCGCGTCCTGGATCAAGGGGGAAAGCCTCGGTAAATGGGTCGATAGCGGCCTCGTGATCCTGTCCGACTATCCCATAGTCCGCACGCGCAAGATGGCGTTCCCGGCCGACATGTGCGCCGGCTTCGACTGCCTGGCCGCCAAGGGTGTGCTGCTAGCGTGGATAAAGGTGCCGGGACACGATGGCCCCGTCGCCATCGCCGACACCCATCTCAACTCACGCAAGGCTTCCGGCGTCGACGTGAACCGGGCCAATACCGCCTATGCGTTGCAAGTCGCCGCCGCACGCAACTTCATTCGCGCCAATGTGCAGGCCGATACGGACATCATCTTCGGCGGGGATTTCAATCTCGGCCACGACCCCAACCGCGTCGCGGCCGAGGAGGCCGAAGGCGGCATCGTGCCCGGGGCGCGGGAGGCAACGTCTCTGGCGAATTCGATCGACACGACGGGGATGGCCGCGCGCGACCGCACCGCGATCCTCTCACGCGCCAAGGACAAGCAGTATTTCCGCGCCGGCACAGACGAGGGACTGGCCTTGCGCGACCTGGAAGTGCCCTTCGGCATCGGCAACGGCGGGACCGAATTGTCGGACCATCTGGGTTTTGTCGCCAGCTACGCGGTTCGCTGAACCGCCGCGACAGCGCAAAAAGAATGGGGCGAACTTGCGTTCGCCCCAAGGTTGGTGGCGCGTCGGCAGCGCAAATGTTGGGGCTAGTGCGCTGCAGCTGCGTCAGGATCCTTCGGACGAGTCCGGCGGCAGGTAGATGTCAGGCTTCTTCGCAGGCTTGGGCGCAACGACCTGCGGTGTCACCACGTCGAGCTTTTCCATCTGCGCCCGCGCGACCTTGGCCGTCAGCGGCAGCCACTTGCCGTCGGCCTGGACGATCTCCTGACCCTCCCGGCTCAGGACAAAGCGCAGGAATTCCTTGAGCCGGGGCTCCATCGGCTGGCCTGCAAGCTGGTCCGCATAGGCATAGACGCCGAGACCCAGTGGATAGCTGCCCTGCTGCACGGTATCGAGGCTGGGCTTGACGAACGCCTTGCCCTTTGCGTCCGAGATCGGCACCACGCGCGTCCCCGCCGCCGCGAAGGTCGAGGGCGCGAAGGTGATCGCGCAAGGGTCCTCGGCGACGATCTTCGCGCGGTCCGCGCTCGGCACGGTCCGGCTCTTGTCCGCGTTCAGCGCGAGCGGAACTTCCCGCGCGGTGTCGTTCCAGATATTGCCGCCCGCCAGCACCTTGCGCTCGAACACCGACATCAGGTGATACTTGAGCGGCGGGATGACCACGTTGATCGGCTTGTTGGCGCAGTAGCCCGTGACCCCGGCCTGCGCCCAGGTCCGGATGTTCTGGTCCGCACCGCGCCCGGCCTGACGGCGCCAGGTCGTACCGGCCCAGCCGCCGCGACGCGGTCCTCCGAAGATGCCGTCGAGCTGCTTCACGCTGAGGCCCTTGATCGGGTTCTTTGCGTTCACCAGGATCGCGAACGCGGGGCTCCAGCCCGAAACATCGGCCGACCCGGTCGCGATCTGTATCTCGCGCGGGGAGCGTTCGTGCTTCATCTGGAAGTTGTAGTATTCGCCCGCGAAGTAGGTCGTCCACTTGCGGCCCATCGAGACATCGACCTGCCCCGAATTGAGATCGCCGTCCTTGAATTCGAACTTGACGCCCGGGTGCAGCTTTTCGAAGGCAGCGACCAATGCCGGGCCGACCTTGCTGGCCATCATCTGCCCACTCGCGGGCATGCGGATCACGCCTGATACCTGCGCGCCCGGCTTGTAAGCGGGCAGGCCCGAAAGGTCGAACCGCTTCGTGTAGTACGCCTGCGTAGCCGAAACCTTGCCGGTTTCGTCGGGGCTTTCGCCTTCCCACTTCTTGGGCGCGATCATGTCGGTCTGCAGCCCGAGTTCGCGCTCATCGACCTGCGGGCCGATGGCATCGAGCCTGGCGATCATCTCGCGCGCGTGCGAGGCCGGGACGGTGAACCACTTGCCATCGCGCTGGATCGCATCCTGCCCTTCCCGGCTGAGCATGAAGGTAAGGAATTCCTTCACCAGCGGATTGAGCGGTTTGCCCGGCGCAAGGCGCGCCTGCGCCCACTGCTCGATGAACAGCGGATAGCTGCGGTCGCGCAGCGACTGCTCGGTGATGGCCACGAACGGCCCCGCCTTGGTGGCCGCAAGCGGCAGCGCCCTCACGCCGGGAATCGACGAGCCCATGTCGCTGAACACGATGCCGTACTTGTCGGCAGCCATGTCCTTCACCATTTCGACCGACGAGGTGTACCGGGTATAGTCCGGGTTCATCTCGTGCGAATACTCCATGGTATTCTCGTTCCAGATGTCGCCGCCCTGGAACACCTTGCGCTCGAAGCCGAGCTGGATGTTGTACTTGAGCGGGCGGCCGTAGATGTGGATGGGCTTGTCCGCCCATTCCCCGGTCAGGCCCAGTTGGCCCCAGGTCCGCAGGTTCTTGTCCGCTCCCCGCGCCGAGCCCGGATCCCAGGTCGTGCCCTTCCAGCCGCCGGTCCGCGCGCCCGCGAAGATGCCGTCGAGCTGGTCGACCGACATGTGCGCGATCGGGTTGTCCTTGTGCACGAAGATGACGAAACCGGGGCTCCAGCCCGGAACGTTGTATGATCCCGTCGCCCAGTCCACCTCGAAGATGCGCTGCTTGGTCGAGCGCTCGTATTCCGACACTTCGCGCAGGCGGTCGGCGATGCGCGGGCCGGTCTGGATGTCGACCTTGCCAGACGCGATCGTGCCTTGCTGGACGATCTCGACCTTCACGCCCGGCTGGAACTTCTGGAACGCCGCGACCCACTGATCCTTGATCAGCCCGTCGTGCAGGTAAAGCCCGGAAATGCGGATCGTACCGGAAAGCTGCTGCTTGGGCGCATAGGCCGGATAATCGTCCATCGGCGCCAGTTGGGTATAGAATCGCTTCTTGGCGCGCGCGTCGGTCCGCGCGTTGTGCTCGCCGCGAATGACGAGGTTTTCGAGCATCCCGTCGCCCAGCCGGTCGATGATCTGCTGGTAGCTCTCGCCGGTCGCGCGCTTGTCGTCCTGTGCGTGCGACGGCGCCGGCGGCGCGGTGTCCTGAGCCTGCGCCGCTGCGAGCCCGCAGAGCATGACGGCCCCGATCGCGTAGCGCGAACTTGCGGCCAGCGCGCGGCTGGTCGAGCGATGTACAGCAGCAGTTCTTCCAGACCTGGAAGTCATGTCTCTCTCCCGATTATTGCCCCTGACGACGCATCGCGCCGTCTGTCAATGGACCCCGTTCTGCCGGACGAAGCTGTCAACGAGCCGTCATTGCGGCGCAGCATCGCGGAATTTCTTCACAAGCGAAATTTGCCGCCGCTCAGGTCTTGAACTGAGCATGCAAACAGCCCCATGCTGCGCAGCAATTGCGTAAGGGAGAGAACGATTGCGCATTCTTCTGGTTGAGGACGACGAGGATGTTGGCGACGCCATCGCAAGGCGGCTGCGCGGCGACGGCCACGCTCTCGACTGGCTCAAGGACGGCGAGGAAGCCGACGACGTGCTGAAATACCAGCCGTTCGACCTCGTCATCCTCGATATCGGACTTCCCGGGATGGACGGCTTTTCCGTCCTGCAGGGCCTGCGCAGCCGGGGAGACCGGTGCCCGGTCCTGATGCTGACGGCGCGATCGGATATCGAGGATCGTGTCACCGGGCTCGATGTCGGCGCCGACGATTACATGTCCAAGCCGTTCGATTTCCGGGAACTGGATGCGCGGTGCCGTGTGCTGCTGCGCCGCACCCAGTCCGTCACCACCAGCACCACGACATTGGGCAAGCTGGTGTTTGACCGCAGCGCCAAGCGCGCGCTGCTCGACGATATCCAGGTCCACCTGCCCAACCGCGAGTACCGGCTGCTCGAAATCCTGATGGGCAACATCGGCAAGGTGCTGACCAAGGAGCAGATCGGCGCGCAACTGTTCGACTTCGACGACGACGCCGGGGCAAATGCCATCGAACTCTACATCGGCCGCCTGCGCCGCAAGCTGGGGGAGGCGCTGACGATCAGGACGGTGCGCGGCATGGGCTATGTGGCCGAGCCCAATGACGCGAACGCCTAGGACGTTCTCGCTCCGCCTGCGCCTTGCGGCGGGCATGGCGGCGCTTTTCCTGGTCGGCATGCTGGGGCTCTACGCTGCCGCGTTCGCGTTCGGACGCACCGCTGCGGACAGATTGTACGACCGGCTGCTGGCCAGCGCGGGACGCTCCATCGCGGAAACGCTCGTCGTGACCAACGCCGGCTTCGACGTCGACATACCGTATTCGGCATTCGAAACGCTCGGCGCGGCCCCGGAGGATCGCGTGTTCTACCGTGTCTTCGACGACGCCGGGCACACCGTCACCGGCTATGGCGATCTCCCGCTGTCCCCGGTCGCCCCGCGCGCCAGCGCCTATCGCCCCGATGCGACGTTCTTCACTGCGGACTATCGCGGCGAGCCAGTCCGTTTCGTCACCGTCGGGCGCAAGCTGGCAAGCGTGGACGCGCCCTCGAACCTGCGTCCGGTCTGGGTCGAGGTGGGCCAGACCCGGCGCGCCCATAGCGCGCTGGTCCATGAACTCGTGCTCCGGTCGCTTTTCCCGATCGCCTTCATGACGATCGTGGGCCTGCTGATCATGTGGTTCGGGGTAGGCCATGCCCTGCGCCCGCTCACACGGATCGGCGACGAACTGTCCACCCGCGCGCCGACCGACCTGCATCCGATCAGCGCCCCGGTCCCTTCCGAAGTGGTGCCCCTAGTCTCCGCGATCGACGGCTTCATGGAGCGCCTGCGGCTCAACATCCACACCTTGCGCAGTTTCGTCGGCGAGGCCGCGCATCAGTTGCGCACGCCGCTCGCCGCGATCCGGGCGCAGGCGCAGGTCGCGGACCGGGCGGATGCGAAAGATCTCGGCCGCAGCCTCGACGCGGTCGAGCGCAATGCAGCGAAGCTGACCCGGCTCGTGAACCAGATGCTCAGCGACGCGACGATGAGCCATCGCTCGGACACGCTGGCTTCCGAGCGGTTCGACGTGATCGACGTGGTGCGCGAAACCGTCCATGAAATGACCGCCTTTCGCCAGGACGGCACGTGCGACCTGACGATTGCGATCGACGAAGCCCCGGCGCAGGGCGATCCGCTCATGCTTGCAGAAGCGCTGCGCAACGTCGTCGACAATGCCTGGGTCCATGGAGGAGGTGAAGCCGAACTCGGCCTTCGCCTGGAGGGCGAGACTTACCTAATCGACGTCGCGGACCGGGGCCGGGGCATCTCGGACCCTATGAAGGAGGCAAGTTTCGAGCGCTTCGTCCAGGGCGCGCAGCCCCGTGGCGGTGCCGGTCTGGGCCTCGCCATCGCCCGCCGCGCGGTGAACAGCCATGGAGGGACGATCGCACTGCTCGACCGGCCAGGCGGAGGTCTCATCGTGCGCATCGGCATTCCGGCATTGGTGCAAGAGGCATGAGCAGGCGACCGGTCATCATTGCCGTCGTCGTGCTGGCGGTCGCGGCGGCGCTTGCCGCCACCATCTTCCCGGTTTCGCACGGCGGCAGGGCTCCGCGCTCGAAGGTGATCGTGCTGGGCACCAGCGGGGAGAGCCTTCTCGCTCCGGCCATCCGGGCATTTCACCAGAAAAATCCTTCGACGACCATCGAGTATCACGAGATGGACGGCCTCTCCATCTACCGCAAGGTCGCCGATGATCTGGCGAAAAGGCGCAGCGGGGCGGATTTCACGCTCAGCACTTCGATGGATCTGCAGGTCAAGCTCGTCAACGATGGTGCATCCAGTCCTCATGTCTCGCAGAATGCCGCCGCGCTCCCGCCTTGGGCACGCTGGCGCAACGAGGCTTTTGGCGTCACTTTCGAGCCCATCGTCATGGTGTTCAACACGAACGTCATGCATGGTCGCACCATCCCGCGCTCACGTTCCGAACTGCTGGAGGCGATCGCAGCCGACCCCGCTTTCTGGCGCGGCAGGATCGGCACTTTCGACCCTCGCCGCAGCGGCACCGGCTACCTGATGCTGTCGCAGGATTATCGCCAGTCCGGCGACGCGAGTGCCCTGTTCCGTGCCTTCGGTGAAAGCGGGGTCTTCCTCGACGAAGACAGTTCCGCCATCTTCCGCAGGCTGGACCGGGGCGAGCTGGCGATGTCCTACAACAGCCTGAGCAGCTACGCGCGGCGGCGGCAGGCTGCTGGGGCGCCGCTCGAGATCGTGTTCCCGCACGAATTCACCCTCGCCATCCTGCGCACCGCCGTCATCCCGCGCAACGCGGCAAACCCGCAGGGCGCGCATGCCTTCCTGGAATTCCTGCTCTCGCCGGAAGGCCAGCGCGCGCTCTCGCGCAATACAGGGTTCTACGGCATCCGCGAGGATGCGGTCACCGGCGGCATCGGCATCACCGAATCGGGCATCGTCCGTCCGGTGCCGCTTGGGCCGGGCTTGCTGGTCTACCTCGATCAACACAAACGACGGCGCCTGCTGGAAAACTGGGACAGCCTGATGGAACGGCAGTCCCCCTGAAGAAAGCCCGCGTCACGCCGTTGCTGCGCTGCAATGTCAGGTGGATGATAGGTTGAACTGCCATCCTGACCGGCAGGCACGTATCGTGTCGCCATTGTCAGGAGAGGATACCATGAAATTTTTGGCGTTGACTGCCGCGCTGTTGCTGTCGGCGGCACCATCGGCTTCGATCGCGGCCGAGCAAGGCGCGCAGCCGGAAACCACCCGCGATGCGGACGCCCTGTCGAAGGCCCGTGCGATCGGCACCAAGATCCGCAAGGTGAAGAAATTCTACGAGCCCCAGTTCGATATCTCCGGGCTCGAATCCTACAAGCCGCAGCAGCAGGTCTCGGGCACGATCCGGCAGTGGGGTAACAACTACATCAAGGATTCCGGGCTCGTCGATGTCTGGGAAGCCGAGTTCAGGAAGCATCAGCCCGGCATCCAGTTCTCCGACAACCTCTACTCCTCCGCCGTCGGCTTCCCCGGGTTGGTGGCAAACGTCGCGGACCTCGCGCCGATGGGCCGTCAGGCGCTGTGGGACGAACTCAAGGGCTTCGAGCGCGAAGGCGCGGGCGGCGGTGACGACGGCGCGAGTTCGACCGAACTGGTCGAGATCGTCATGGCCACCGGCAGCTTCGACGTGCGCGGCTGGACGTATGCGCTCGGCTTCTTCGTCAACAAGGACAACCCGCTCGCCTCGCTCAGCATGGAGCAGCTCGACGGCATCTTCGGCGCACGGCGCGATGGCGGCTGGGACGGACTGACCTGGCGCACGGACTGGGCGCGCGGACCGGAGAAGAACATCCGGACCTGGGGGCAGCTGGGCCTTAAAGGCAAGTGGGCCGACAAGCCGATCCACGTCTACGGCTACAACGCGAAGTACCACTTCCAGGACGAGATCGACAAGAAGGTGCTCAAGGGATCGTCCAAGTGGAACGAGGACCTGCGCGCCTATTCGAACATCACCGGGCTGAAGAAGGACGGATCGCTGACGGCGGGCGGCGAACTCATCATGAACGCGGTCGCTGCCGACCCTTACGGCATCGGCTATACCGGCATGCCCTTCGCCCAGCCCGGCGGGAAGGTCCTCGCCCTCTCAACCGGCAAGGGCGCCCCGGTTCCGCTGACGCTCAAGACCGTGCAGGATCGCAGCTATCCGCTGCTTCGCGACGTCTATTATTACGTGAAGAAGCAGAAGGGGAAGCCGATCGACCCCAAGGTCAAGGAATTCCTGCGCTACGTCCTCAGCCGTGAAGGCCAGGCGGCGGTGCAGGCCGATGGCAAGTATCTGCCCCTCACCCCCGAGGCCGCGAAGGAACAGCTGGCCAAGCTCGACGCGATCGACTGAGGTCCAACGGCTCCGGCGGTGCATCGCGCCGCCGGAGCTGCTGCCTTATTGCAGAAACGCGGCAAGGCCCCGCTCGGGATCGAGAATGCCTTCGTAGATCATACGCAGCGCCACGAAGAGGATGGCGGCAAGGCCGATATAGGCGATCCAGCGATACCGCTCGATCAGTCGCGCCAGGAAGTTCGCGGCCACGCCCATCAGCACCACGGATAGCACCAGCCCGGTAACGAGCAGGCCGGGATGCTCTCGCGCCACTCCGGCCACGGCCAGGACGTTGTCGAGGCTCATGCTGACGTCCGCCACCATGACGGCCACCGCTGCTGCAGCGAAGGACTTGGGCGCTGCCGGCTTGGCCGCAATCTCCGCATCGTCGCCGGATGCCTGCAGTTCGCGCCAGAATTTCCAGCCGACCCAGAGCAGCAGCAGGCCGCCTGCAAACACCAGTCCCGTCACCTGCAGCAACTGCGTCACCGCAAGTGCGAAAACGATGCGCAGCACCAGCGCCGCCGCGATCCCCATGAGAATGATGCGGTGCCGCCGCGACGGCGAGAAACCCGCCGCCAGCGCCCCGACGACGATGGCGTTGTCGGCGGCAAGGACGACGTCGATCAGCACGATCTGGCCGAGCGATGCCAGCATGACGGGGTCGGCCAGATGCATGGCGTCGGACGCCATGGTATCGAACATGGACAAGGGGATCACCTCGCAGGAATTCGGGGCAGGAAGTCAGTAAGAAAAGCGGTTACGCGCCGTCATTCCCAGCGGGCATCGCCGCCGAGGGCACGGAACAGCGCGACGCGGTTGCTCGCGGCCTCCAGTTCTATGGCGACGATGTCGCGCCGCGCGGAATAGGCGGCGCGCTGGGCGACGAGACTGGAAAGGAACGTATCGACGCCGCGCCGGTATCGGGCATCGGCAAGCGCATAGCCATCTTCGGCGGCCACGGCCTGACGGCGGATCGCGGCCATTTCCGCGTCGATCGTGCCGCGCCGTGCGAGCCCGTCCGCCACGTCGCGAAAGGCCGACTGGATCGACTTTTCGTAAGTGGCCAGCGCCGCATCCCGCTGTGCCTGCGAGAGGCGAACACCCGCCTTCGCCGCGCCCGCCTGGAAGATGGCATAGCTGGCATCCCCCGAACCCGAGTAGCGAAACGCCCCGCCGGTAAAGAGGCCGGAGAGCGCGTTGCTCGCGAAGCCCAGCAGGCCGGTGAGCGAGATGCGGGGGAACATGGCTGCCCGTGCGGCGCCGATCTCGGCATTTTCCGCAAGCATCAGGTATTCGGCCTGGATGACGTCGGGCCGTCGCAGCAGAACCCGGGAATCCACCCCTGCGGGGACCTCCTTTACGCCTTGCGCGGCCTGCTCGATCCGGTCGGGGAGCAGGTCATTCGCGATCGGGCCTCCGACGAGAAGCTGCAGACCGTTGATGTCCTGCGCCAGCGCGGTGCGCTGCCTCGCAACGTCCGCCTCGGCGGTGGCGAGGATCTGCTCCGCCTGTCGCAAGTCCGAGCGCGGCGCGATGCCCCCGTCCAGGCGCGCACGGGTGAGCGCGACGGTCCGCTGCGCACTGGCGACGGTATCGAGCGCGACCTGCAGCAGCGACGCATCGGCGGCATGGGCCAGCCAGCCGTCCGCGATGTCCCCCACGAGCGCGAGCCGCGTGGCGCGGGCGCCCGCTTCGCTTGCGAGATAGCGATTCTGTTCGGCCTCGCTCAGCGATGCCAGCCTGCCGAACAGGTCCAGTTCGAAGGCGGTGATGCCCAGCTGCGCCGAATAGCTCGTACGCGATCGGACCTGCCCGCCGGTCGCGGCGCCCTGATTGCCCAGGGTGCCGTTGTTGCTGCGCGTATGCGTGGCACCGGCGGTCAGGTCGAGCTGGGGCAATTGCTCCGCGCGCTGGATACGAACTTGCGCTCGCGCCGCCATGACGTTGGCGGCGGCGACCTTGAGGTCGCGGTTGCTCTCCAGCGCCTGCTCGATCAGGCTCTGCAGCCGCTGGTCGGCGAAGATGCCGCGATAACCGATTGTTTCGGGCAAGGCAGCTTGCGGTGCGCCATAGGCCGGCCCGCTCGGCCAGGTTTCCGGCACCGGCGGCGCTACCGCCACATCCCGCGGCGCCATCGAGCAGGCCGAAAGCAGCAGCGGCAGGGCGAATTTCATAGGCTTCATGCCATTTCCTCCTGCGGCCGCGCGGGATGCTCCCTGCCGCCCAGCTTGAGCGCGGCTGCCCGCACCAGCACGAAGAAGAACGGGATGTAGAAGATCGCCAGGATCGTCGCGGTGATCATCCCGCCCACGACAGAGGTGCCAATGGCGATGCGGCTGTTCGCGCCCGCGCCGGTGGAAAGCGCGAGCGGGAGGACGCCGAAAATGAAGGCGAAGCTGGTCATCAGGATCGGGCGGAGCCTGACGCGCGCAGCCTCGAAGGCGGCTTCCATCACGCTGCTGCCGCGCTTTTCCGCCTGTTCCGCGAACTCGATCATCAGGATCGCGTTCTTCGCCGCCAGCCCCATCGTCGTCAGCAGGCCGATCTGAAGGTAGATGTCGTTGTCCAGGCCGCGCAAGCTGACGGCCACAACGGCACCTATGAGACCCAAAGGCACCACCAAAAGCACCGCAAGCGGAATCGTCCAGCTCTCGTAGAGCGCCGCAAGGCAGAGGAACACGACGATCAGCGACAGCGCATAGAGCATCGGCGCCTGACCCGACGACAGCCGCTCCTGATAGGACAGGCCCGACCATGCGACCGTCGTGCCGGGGATTTGGGCGGCGAGCTGTTCCATGCGATCCATCGCCTGGCCCGAGCTGTACCCGCTTGCCGCCTGGCCCGAGAATTCAAACGAAGGCAGGCCCTGGAAGCGCGACAGGCTGGTGGGGACCACCGACCAGCTCGTACTGGCGAAGGAGGAGAACGGCACCATTGCGCCGGTCTGCGCGCGGACGAACCACTGGTCGATGTCGGTGGGCTCGTCGCGGTACGGGGCGTCGCCCTGCACATAGACGCGCTTGACCCGGCCACGGTCGATGAAGTCGTTCACGTAGCGCCCGCCCCATGCCGTGGCCAGCGTGGCGTTGACGTCGTCCTGATCCAAGCCTGATGCGGCGATCTTCTGCTGGTCGACGTCGACCTTGAAGGTATCGACGTCCGGCAGTTCGGTCACCGTCACCGCGTTCAGCATCGGGTCGGACGAGGCCAGCTCGAGCAGCTTCGCGCGGGCAGCCGCAAATTCGGCCTGCGGCATCCCGGTGGCGTTCTGCAGCAGCATGGTGAATCCCGCCGACTTGCCAAGACCGCGGATCGAGGGCGGAACCTGCGCGACCGCCTTGGCATCGCGCAGGCTCTTGAACGCCTCGGTCGCCCGCTTGGTGATGGCGTCGGCGGTGTTCTCCTCGCCGCTGCGCTTCGCCCAGTCGGTCAGGTTGAGGAACCCCTGCCCAGTGTTCTGGCCCGAAGCACCGCCGCCGCCCGCATTGAGCAGCATGAGATCGACGTTGTCCTTCTCGTATTTCGCGAAATAGCGCTCGATCTCGTTCTCGACCTCCAGCGTGCGGCCCTGCGTCGCGCCGGGCGGCAGTTCGAAGCGGACGCGGGCGATGCCCTGGTCCTCGTTGGGCAGGAAACCGGTCGGCAGCATCACGAACAGGCCGTAAAGCGCGGCGGAAATCAGAGCGAACACTGCCAGCGAAGCCCACTTGCGCTTCAGCACCGTGCGCGCGCCGGAAAGATACCTCTGCGTGCCGTTCTCGATCGCGGCGTTGAACCTGTCGCCAATCCGGTGCAGCCGCGCAAGCGCCCCCTTGCGCGCCTCACCGCGGTGCTTCTGCCGCAACAGGGTGGCGGTCAGCGCCGGGCTGAGGATCAGAGCCACCAGCACCGACAAGGTCATCGAGGCGACGATGGTGAGCGAGAACTGGCGATAGATCACGCCGGTCGATCCGCCGAAGAACGCCATCGGCAGGAACACCGCCGACAGCACGACCGCGATCGCCACCAGCGCGACCTGGATCTCCTTCATCGACTGGAACGTCGCCTGCCTTGGCGTCAGCGACGGGTTCTCCTCCATCAGACGCTCGACGTTCTCGACCACGACGATCGCGTCATCGACGAGCAGCCCGATCGCCAGCACGAGCGCGAACAGCGTCATCGTGTTGATCGAGAAGCCCGCCAGATAGATGATCCCGAAGGTGCCGAGCAGCACCACGGGCACCGCAATCGCGGGGATCAGCGTGGCGCGCCAGCTTTGGAGGAACACGAACATGACGATGACGACGAGGACGATCGCCTCGATCAGCGTCTTTACCACCTCGTCCACCGACAGCGTGATGAAGTCGGTCGCATCGTTGGCGTAGGCGTACTGCATGCCCGGCGGGAAGGTCTTCGCCACCTTCTCCACTTCCGCCCTGACCATTTCGGCCGTCTTCAGCGCGTCCGCGCCGGGTGCCAGCGAAATCGCCATGCCCGCGCCGGGGTGGCCGTTCAGGCGGCTGACGGTCTGGTAGCTTTCCGCGCCCAGTTCCACGCGGGCGACATCGGCCAGCCTGATCGTCGCGCCGCTCGGCTGGGTCTTGACGATGATCGCGGCGAACTGCGCCGGGGTCTGGAGCCGCGACTGCGCGGTTACGGTGGCGTTGAGCATCTGCGTGCGCGGCTGCGGCTGGCCGCCGATCTCGCCCGCTGCCACTTCGGTGTTCTGCTTGCGGATGGCGTTGATGATGTCGGACGGCATGAGCTGGTAGCTCGCCAGCTTCTCCGGGATCAGCCAGATGCGCATGGCATAGGGGGCGCCGAAGACGTCGATGTCGCCCACGCCGCTGACCCGCGCGACGGTGTCCTGCACGCGCGAGGTCAGGAGATCGGAGACGTCCTGATTGGTGAGCCGGTCGGTCTCGTCATAGACAGTGACGATCATCAGCAGGTCGGGATTGGACTTGGTGACGCGCAGCCCCTGCTGCTGCACTTGCGTCGGCAGGCGGGGCAGCGCCTGCTGCACCTGGTTCTGCACCTGCACTTGCGCGGTATCGGGATCGACGCCCTTCGCGAACGTCGCGGTGATGACTGCCTGCCCGCGCGAACTCGACGTGGAGGAGAAGTAGAGCAGGTGGTCCACGCCGGTCAGCGTCTGCTCGATGACCTGGGTGACGCTGTTCTGCAGCGTCTCCGCATTGGCGCCGGGATAGCTGGCGCGGATGTTCACCTGCGGCGGCGCGACGTCCGGATATTGCGCGATCGGCAGCCCGACGATGGCGAGACCGCCCGCAAGCATGGTGAGGATGGCGATGACCCAGGCGAGAATGGGCCGCTTGATGAAGATGCTCGACATGGCGGGTCAGGCGCCCTTCTTCGTCTTCTTGGGCGCCACCTTCTGCGGCTCGGATGCGGGCACGGGCTTCACGGCGATGTCCGGCCGGATATTGCCGAGGCCCTGGATGATCAGCCTGTCGCCCGGCTTGAGGCCCGAGGTGACGACCCAAGAGGTGCCTTGCGCGGAAGGCACGACGACCTTGCGCTCCACCGCCTTGTCTCCCTCGACCACGTAGACGCTGGCGGCGCCCCGGGGATCGCGGCGCAGGGCCTGCTGGGGGATCAGGAAGGCCCTGGAATTGACCTGCTGGACGAAGCGGGCGCGCACGAACATGCCCGGCAGCAACACGCCGTCGGGGTTGGGGAACGATGCCCGCAAGGTCACCGTCCCGGTGGTGGGATCGACGATGACTTCGGAGAACGCGATCTTGCCGGGCAACTCGTAGTCGCTGCCGTCTTCCAGCTTGAGCCGCACGGAGGCGTCGCCGGGCGTCGATCCATCGGCAAGCGCGCGGCGCAGGCGCAGCAGTTCCGCGCTCGACTGCTGGATATCGACGAAGACCGGGTCCATCCGTTGGATCACCGCCAGCGGCTCGGCCTGATTGGCGGTGACCAGTGCGCCCTCGGTAAAGAGCGAGCGGCCGATGCGGCCGGAGATCGGCGCGGGGACACGGGTGAACTGGAGGCTGACTTGGGCCGAGCGCAGGCGCGCCTGTGCCTGCGCGACGGCGGCGCGGGTCTGGCGGGCCTGCGCCGCCGCGTTGACGTAGTCCTGCCGCGCCACCGCTTCCATGTCGGCGAGCGGCTTGTAGCGATCGGCGAGTTCCCGGGCGGAATCGGCGCTTGCCATCGCGCTGTTGCGGTTGGCCACGGCCTCGTCCACCGCCGCCGAATAGACGCGCGGGTCGATCTCGTAGAGGGTTTGCCCCTTGGTGACCAGGCTGCCTTCCTTGAAGAAGCGGCGGCGCACTATGCCGGCCACTTGCGGGCGCACCTCGGACATCTGCAGCGCGCTGACGCGGCCCGCCAGTTCGGTGTCGACGGGCACGCTGGTCGGCTGGACGACCACGAAGCCGACGGTCGGCGGGGCCTTGTCCTTCTTGCCCTCGTCCTTGCCGCAGGACGACAGGAGCAGGCAGGCGGGCGCGAGGGCAAGCAGCCCGGTTCGGACGACGATGCGCGTCATAGCCTTACCCTTGAGCGCCGAAGAAGGGAAACAGGCCGAGGCCCAGCGAGGCGACGAGCATCAGCACGCAGATCACCGTCGCCCACTTGAGGGTGAACTTCTGGTGATCGCCGAACTCGACCCCGGCAAGGCCGACCAGCAGGTAAGTCGAGGGAACCAGCGGACTCAGCAGGTGCACCGGCTGGCCGATCAGCGAGGCGCGGGCCATCTCCAGCGGCGCGATGCCGTAAGCATGCGCCGCGTTCGCCGCCACCGGCAGGACGCCGAAATAGAACGCGTCGTTGGAGATGAAGAACGTCAAAGGCAGGCTCGCCAGTGCGACGATCGGGGCGAGGAACGGCCCGGCCTGCGGCGGGATCAGTGCAAGGAGGCTGTTGGACATCGCCTCGACCATGCCGGTCTCGCCCAGGATGCCGGTGAAGATGCCCGCCGCGAAGATCAGCGAGACGACGGCGATGACGTTGCGGGCATGACCGGCGATCCGCGCGCGCTGGTCCTCGAGTCGGGGATAGTTCACGAGGATAGCGATGGCGAAGCCGATCATGAACATGATCGAGAGCGGCAGCACCGCGAAGACCAGTCCGGCGAGCAGGCCGATCGTCAGCAGCGCGTTGAACCACAGCAGGCGGGGGCGCTTCAGCTCGGCGTCGGCGGTGTCGGTCGGCTCGATGAGCCCGGCGGGGACGGCGCTTTCGGGCAGGCGCGCGCCGCCGGTCGCCGCGAGGCGTGCACGCTCGTGCTTGCCCAGGATATAGGCGAGCGCAATCACGCCCAGCACGCCGATCGCCATGACCGGGATCATCGGCATGAAGACCTCGCCCGGCTCGACATGCAGCGCACTCGCCGCGCGGGCCAGAGGGCCGCCCCAGGGCGTGAGGTTCATTACGCCGCCCGCAAGGATGGTCACGCAGGTGAGTTTCAGCGGGTCCATGCCGATGCGCCGGTAGAGCGGCAGCATCGAGGCGACGGTGATCATGTAGGTCGTCGAACCGTCGCCATCGAGCGAAACCACGGTGGCCAGCACCGCCGTGCCGACCAGGATCTTCACCGGGTCGCCGTCGACAACCTGGACGATGCGCCGCACCACCGGATCGAACAGGCCCACGTCGATCATCAGACCGAAATAGAGGATCGCGAACATCAGCATGATGCCCGTCGGCGCCAGCTTGGTAATGCCGGCCAGCATCATGTCGCCCAGCTCCTTCCCGCCGAACCCCGCGACGAGCGCGAAGACGATCGGGATCAGGGTCAGCGCCACCAGCGGCGACAGCCGCTTGAGCATGATGAGGGTCATGAAGGTGACGACCATGCCAAATCCGAGCACGGTCAAAAGTGTATCGCTTGCCATCTTAGCCTGCCGCTCCCTGGTCGGCGCATCGGCGCGCGACCTTATCGGTTGTGGTGTGCCGTTCTGGCGAGAAATCCTGTCAGCGAGCCGTCATTGCAGCGCAGCACCAGCAAAAATCGTGCGGCCCGCCGCAATGTGCAGGCGAATTGCCGGCGTAATCCTTTGATTTTCTCCCGCTCTGTTCGCTATCGAGCAAACAAGCGGAAACATTTTTAGTGATGCTGCAGCGCAATGATGGCTGATTGACAGGATCAGCCGCGAAAAGGGCTCATCCAATATGCGTTTGGGAGCGCATGCCCGGCACGCCATCAAGAGAAAGGCGCCGGGAGGGGGAGAGGAGCTTAACACGATGTACGGCCAGCCGGATTCCGCCGATCTATTCAACGCCAGCCGCAGCAAGGTTTCGTTTGCCGCGCGCAAGGCCAGAGCGCGCCTTGCGTTGCTGTCCTGTGTCACGGTGGGTGCATGGCATCCAGTCATGGCCGAGGCCCAGACAGTGACGCCGCCGGACCAGACCGTCGCGATCGCTGGTCCGCAGATCCCCGGAGAGTCGTCGACCAGAAGCGTCCTGATCGAAAAGACGAAGAAGAAATCGAAGAAGTCGGTCACCTTCGAAAACCCGGCCGAAGACGGCACTTTCGGTGACATGGGGCCGTTCTTCGGCTTCTCGACCTTCAACGGCCGCGAGATCACCGGTTCCAACAATTTCCGCGACATCTCCTTCCGCCAGTTCCCGATCGAACTGCAGAAGGAAGTCGGCTACCGCAGCTTCTACGGGGCGGACCAGGTCGAGGGCGCGCTGTTCGGCCTCACCACCAGCGAGGCGCTGCGACCGCTCGACCTCAAGAAGGCGCGCTTCCAGGCCGACCTCAGGGGCATATACTCGTCCTACGCCGACCGCTCCGGCCAATCGCCCGGGCGCAGGCTTTCCGCCTCCTACGTCGATCAGTTCGACACCGGGATCGGGCGCATCGGTTTCTCCGCCGGCGTCATGCTGAGCGATTCCTTCCTGCCCAAGGACTTCTACAAGGGCACCACCGCCGTGAAGCCGTGCAACAGCATAGGCCCGACCGCGAGCGGCAACTGCACGTATGATCCCAATTCGACGAATGCGCTCTACTTCCCGACGGGTTCGCACACCTTCCGCCAGCAGCGCTCCGACGAAGAGCAGCGCGCCTATTTCGGGACGATCCAGTGGCAGCCCAACGAGAAGTGGGACATCATGATCGACGGCGAACGGTCCAGCCGCATCCAGTCGCGCTATCGCAGCGAATTCGCGCTGACCGAAGGTTTCCGCTCGCTCACCCCGCTGGAAATCGCCCCGAGCGGCGCGCCGCTGCGCTTTTCCGGCGAGACCAAGCTGGAATCGCTGGGCTTCGCCCGAACCCGTGACGAGAAGTACACCGGCTACGGCATCAACGTGCGGTTTCGTCCGACCGAACGGCTCGAAATCCGCACCGATCTGTCCTATTCGCGCACCGAGCGCAGCCAGACCGACATCTCGGCCAGCGCCTCGACCAACGACCTGGTCGGCCCCGGCGGCCGCATCGGCTACACGCTGGACCTGAGCCACGGCGGCGTCCCCTATATCGAGTTCGCGACACCGATCGATCTCAACGATCACAGCCTGTTCACCGCGTCCGCCGCCGCAAGGCGCGGGCGCGACACGCGCAGGGATGCGATCAAGGCCTGGCGCACCGACGTCATCTACGAGCTTGGCGGCCTGTTCGAAACGATCTGGCTGGGTGCCCGCTACTCCGAGCACAAGCGCCATGGCCAGTTGCTGACCTACCAGAGCGACGGCATCCGGGACGCGAACGTGCAGGCCGGCAACGCCAGCTGCCGCCGCGGCCCGATCACGACCGACTTCCTCGCCGACAGCGGCACCAACATCAACAGCTGGGCAGTATTCGACCCGGCCTGCCTCTACACCGCCTTTACCGGCAACACCGACTACGACATCCCTCTCGCCCGAAAGTCGGGCGGCGAGCAGGACGTCTCGGAAAAGATCCTTGCCGGCTACATCATGGGTAACTTCAAGGGCGAGCTTGCCGACCTGCCGGTCCACGGCAACATCGGTCTTCGGGTCACCCAGACCCGCCGCACGACGCGGGTGGCGCGCTATACCGGCAGCCCCGATCCGATCATCGACCGCTCCGGCTCGCTCGTGGACTTCCTGCCGAGCGCCAACGTCGTCGTGGAAGCGGGACGCGGGCTGGAGATCGAAGGCTCGGTGTACCGCACGCTCCTGCGCAGCGCGATCGACGGGTTCAACCTGCGCCGCGTCATCGCCGGTCCTTCGGGCACGATCGAGCGGCAGGACCCTGTCAAGGCATGGAACATGGACCTTTCCCTGCGCTACAGCCCCGCGCCGGACACCGCGATTTCGCTCGATGCCTACTACAAGTTCCTAAGCAGTTCGGCCTGGCCGGGTGACCTCATCATGCCCGGCGGCCCGGTGCTGAACCCGGCGCTGCAGGCAGACAGCCTGAAGAAGTCCTATATCCGCGGCGCCGCCGTATCGCTGCGCCAGACCTTCTCGATGCTGCCCGCGCCGCTGGACGGACTGGCGCTGGAGGCGAGCTATTCCTTCACCGACAGCAACTTCCGCTTCAACGATCCTTCGGCCACCGACCCGGCCAATCCGCTCTACCTGTTCGTGCCGCCATCGGGCGTACCGGGCCTGTCGAAGCACGCGGTCAACCTGTCGGGAAGCTGGGAAAAGGGCAACTTCGGGATCGGCGCGACATACGAGTATCGCTCGGGCTTCCTGCGCCCCACCGGCCTGACGGCCAACCGTGTGCTGGGGCCGACCAACTACCTCAACGCCTACGTATCATACCGGATCGACGATCACATGCAGCTTCGCCTGGCGGCACTGAATCTGACGAACGAACACGAAGTGCTCTACCGCCCTGTCGCCGATGCCGCTGCGCAGACCAGCTACTTCGGCCAGACATTCTCGCTGAGCCTGAAGCTGCGGTACTGAATTGCTCGTCACCCCCGGATCCTGATCTCGACGGCAAAGCCGTGCCGATCGTCGAGGATCCGGGCATCGCCGCCATGGGCAAGGGCGATGGCCCGCACCATCGCCAGCCCAAGCCCGTGCCCCGGCGTCGAACGCGCCGCTTCCGCGCGGGCGAAGCGGTCGAACAGGCGGGCCCTGTGCTGCGCCGGAACCCCCGGCCCGTCGTCGGCGATGGTCACCTTCACCCCGCCCTTCACCCGTTCGCCGCTGATCGTCACGCCGGTGCCCGCAGGCGTGTGCCGCAAGGCGTTGTCGAGCAGGTTCGCAAGGGCCTGGTTGAGAAGGCGCCGGTCGCCCTCCACCTGCATCTCCTGCACCAGTACGAGGTGCAGCGAACGCCCACTGTCCTCGAAATCGGGGCGATAGCTCTCCGCCATCCTTTCGAGCAACGTGGAGAGGTCAAGGCGTTCGCGCGGAAGCCGCTCGCTCATGCCCTCGATCTCGGCGATGCGCAGCAGGGCGGAGAAGATCTCCAGCAGTTCGGCTGCCTGCGCGCGGGCGCTTTCGAGCCGTTCCGATCGGACCTCCTCATCGCTCTCCTGCGCGGCCTGGTCGAGGCTGGAACACAGCCGGGTCAAAGGCGTGCGCAAGTCGTGCGCGACGTCGCTGGAGACTTGCCGCAAGTTCTCCATTAGCCCCTCGATACGGTCCAGCATCGCATTGAGAGTGCCCGCGAGCCGGTCGAATTCACTGCCCGATCCGTCACGCGGGACGCGCCGGGCAAAGTCGCCGCCGATGATCGCCCGCGCGGTCGCGTCGATGCGCTCCAGCCGGTGCTGCGTCAGCCAGCCGATGATCCCGGCGGCGACCGCGCCGACCACCAGCAAGGCCGCAAGGGCCGCCGCGAAAAGGACAGCAAGCGTGCGGTCGATCTCGTCGAGGCCGGAACGGTCGGCTGCAACCACCAGCATGCCGCCCGCCACTTTCGTCGTCAGCGCCTGCGCAATGCCGGGGTCCGGCTCGCCGGGCCTGCGATAATGCAGGAACTCCTCGAACCCGACTTTCGAAGGCACTTGCGCCTGCAGCTTTCCCGCGACCCGGTTCCCTGCCTCGTCCACAAGCAGGTAGTCGAGGCTTGCAGTGGACCGGGATGCCTCGCGCCGCTCGATGGCGGAGGCGATCGCGGGCAGTCCGTGCCTGTGCGCCTCCGCCAGCAACCCCGCGGTCTCGGCGGAGATGCGGTGGTCGAGCTGTTGCTCCAGCGCCTCGTGCGTGACTTCATACGAGATCGCCCCGATCCCCACGATGGCCAGCGCGAAGACGAGACCGACGATGGCGACAAGCCCGGTCGTCGTCTTCCATGCCTTCCCCAACATCACAGTATCCACATCATCCGGGCCGCATCATGTAGCCCGAGCCGCGAACGGTCTCGATCGCGTCCTCCTCGAACCCGGCGTTCAGCTTGGAGCGCAACCGGCTCATGTGCGTGTCGACGATGTTGGTCTTGGGATCGAAGTCGAAATCCCACACCCGCTCCAGCAGCATCGTGCGCGTCACCACCCGGCGCGGGTTGCGCATCAGTTCGGCCAGCAGGCTGAATTCGCGCGGTTGCAGGGCCACGCGCCTGCCGCCCCGCTCGACCGTGCGGCTATCGAGGTCCAGCACGATGTCGCCGACGCTGAGCCGCCGCGCCTCGATCCGGGCGTGGGTGCGCCGCCCCAGCGCATTGATCCGCGCGCTGAGTTCGGAGAATGCGAAAGGTTTGACGAGATAGTCGTCCGCACCCGCCTCCAGCCCGTTCACCCGGTCGGCGATGCTGCCGAGTGCGGTAAGCATCAGCACCGGCGTCGCATCGCCGGTCGCCCGCAGCGCCTTGAGCAGCGAGAGCCCGTCGAGCCCCGGCAGCATCCGGTCCACGACGACGACGTCGAACCCGCCACCGGCGGCATGGTACAACCCCTCGGTCCCGTCCGAAGCGAGCATGACGGCGTGGCCCGCCTCCTCCAGCCCCTTGGCAATGAAGCGCAGGGTGTCTTGGTCATCTTCGACGATCAGGATTCGCATGAGGCCAGCCTAGCGCGCCTGCGCCCCGCCGCGCCAGCCACCTCCGAGCGCTCGGAACAGTGTTACCTCTGCCTGCGCGAGCGCCATGTCGCTCTGTACCCGGGCGAGCCGGGCGGTGGCGAGCGTACGCTCGGCATCGACTTGCAGCAGTCCCGCAGCATCGCCGTAGCGTACGCGCGCTGCGGTGCGCCGGGCGTAGGCCTGCGCCTGCGCCTGCGCCTCGGCGAGATCGCGGTTGCGGCGCATCTCCGCATCATAGCTGGCGAGCCCGGTCTCGACCTCGCGCAGCGCCTTGAGCATGGCGACGTCCCACCCGGCCAGCGCCGCCTGTTCGGACGCGCGGGCCTGTGCCATCTTCGCGCGCGCCGGGGCCATGTTGGGGAAAGCCCAGCTGATCAGCGGCGAGGCGACCGCATCGAACCCGCCCGCCAGCAGGCCGAGCGCGCCGCCGAGATTGACTTTGGGATAGAAGTCCGCCCGCGCCACGCCGACGCGGGCGCTGGCGGCGGCCAGCTTGCGCTCTGCCTCGCGCACGTCGGGGCGGCGCAGCAGCAGCGCGGTGCCATCGCCCACGGGCAGTGCACCCTTGAGGCGCGGCGCAGCCTCGCAGGCCAGCGCGAACCCGCGCGCCTCCGCCGGGGGACGCCCCTGCAACGTGGCGATGCGGTAGAGCGCGTTCATCCGCTGCGCCTCGAACGGCGCGACCGCCGCGCGCGACGATGCCGACAACGCGGCGACTTGCGAGACTTCCAGCGGCGAGACCTCGCCTGCGGCCAACTGCTCCTTCACCAGCGCCACCGAGCGATCCTGCGCGGCGGCGACCGACTTGGCCTCGGTAATGGCGCGGGAGGCAGCACAGAATTCGACATAGGCCTGTACGGTATCGGCAACCACCGCCACCCGCACGCCGTCGAGCGCAGCGGCCTGCGCTTCGGCATCGGCGCGCGCGGCGAGTGCCCCGGAGCGCAGGCGGCCAAACAGGTCGATGTCCCAGCTGGCGGTCGCGGCGATGTCCCAGTCGCTGGCGGAGACCGAGGCGGCGCTCGGCTGGTTGCTGGGATTGTCCAGCGTCAGCGCACTTTCCACCGTGGTCGTCGGCAAGCGCGCCGCCTGCGCCTGCCGCAAGGCCGCGCGGGCGCCGTCGAGGTTGGCGTAGGCCACGCGCAAGTCGGCGTTGGCGGCAAGGCTGGCCATGACGAGCGCGTCGAGCTGCGGGTCGTCGTAGAGCCGCCACCAGTCTTCCGGCACCGGCTCTATCGAGGCGACCGGAAGCGCCGCGAAAGCGCCGCCCGCAGCGGGCGGAACCACGGTCTTCGGAGGCGTCCCCGCACCCATGCAGGCCGACAGGGCAAGCGCCAGCAGCGGCGCGGCGAGCGAAATGCGGCGCGTCATGCCAGGACCTCCTGAGCCTGAGCGGGCGGCGTGCGCTTCTCCTCGCCGTAGCGCGCATAGAGCGCGGGCATCAGGAACAGGTTGAGCACGGTGGAGGACAGCAGGCCGCCGAGGATGACGATGGCCATCGGGTGCTCGATCTCGTGCCCCGGGGCATTGCCCGCGACGATCAGCGGCACCAGCGCCAGCCCAGCGCAGGCCGCCGTCATCAGGATGGGCACCAGCCGTTCCTCCGCCCCGCGCAGGACGAGGTCGCGGCCGAACGCCATCCCCTCCTCTCGCTCCAGATGGCGATAGTGCGACAGCAGCATGATCCCGTTGCGCGCGGCGATGCCGATCACGGTGACGAAGCCCACCAGCGAGCCGAGCGAGAGCACCCCGCCCGTCAGCGCCACCGCAACGACCCCGCCGACCAGCGCGAACGGCAGGCTTACCCCGACCAGCGCGGTGATACGGCGCGAGCGGAACTCGATCCACACCAGCAGCAGCACGCCGATCAGGCACAGCGCCCCGGTGGTCCAGAGCCGCTGGCGCGACTCCTTCAGCGCGGCGTATTCGCCCAGCACTTCGGGGTGATAACCGCTGGCGAAAGGCACCTTGGCGACGGCCGCCTCGACCCCGCGCGCCACCGTGCCGAGATCCGCGCCCGAGACGTTGAGCGTCACGTCGAGGCGGCGCTGCCCGTTCTCACGCTTCACTTCGTTGGGCGCGGGCACCACTTCGACATCGGCGATGTCGGCGAGGCGTACCGGCGCACCGGCCGGCGACTGGATCATCAGATCGCGCAGGGCGTGGATATTGCCGCGCACTGCGGGCTCGCCCCATAGCGCGACGTCGAAGGCGCGCTGGTCGCGGTAGATCTCGCCGACCTTCTGCTGGGCCACCAGCGTCTGCGCCTGACGGCGCACTTCGCCCGCCGTCAGGCCGAACCGCCCCAGATCCTCGGGACGCGGGCGGATGCGCAGCTGGGCGACCAGCACCTGGCTCTCCAGCTTGAGGTCCGCCACGCCGGGAATACCCGAAACCGCATCGCGCACGCGCTGCCCGGCGGCGCGCAGTTCCTCCTGCTCGGGGCCGTAGATGCGCACCACCACGGTGGCACCGGCGCCGGTCAACACTTCCTTGATGCGTTCGCGCAAGTACGTCAGCACATCGCGGAACAGGCCGGGGTAGCCGTCGACCACTTCCTTGATCTTCGCGACCGAGCCGTCGTAGTCGGCCTTTTCGTCGAGGCTGATCCACAGTTCGGTGAAGTTCGGGCCGACGACCTCGTCCGCCTGCTCGGCGCGGCCGATGTGCGCGCCGAAATTGCGCACGCCGGGGATCGAGCGCAGTTCCTTCGACGCGCGGATGGTTATGCGGTCCATCGCCTCGATCGAGGTGCCCGGCTTCTCGACGAAGTGCATCAGGAAATCGGTTTCGCGAAAGTCGGGCAGGAACTGGTCCTTGAAGGTCATGTAACCCAGCCCTGAAAGCAGCAGGCCGCCCGCCACCACGCCGATCGCCGCTCTGGGGCGCACCACCGCGCGTGGCAGGATGCGGGCGTAGCGGCCCTTGAGCCAGCCGACGAAGCGGGTGTCGCGCTCCTCGGTCAACGGCGCGCGGGGCAGCAGCAACAGGCACATCGCGGGGGTCACCGTCAGCGCCACCAGCAGCGAGGCCCCGATCGCCAGCACGTAAGCGATCGCCAGCGGCTGGAAGAACGTCCCCGCCAGCCCGCCGAGGAAGAAGATCGGCAGGAACACCAGCATCACGATGAGCGAGGCAAAGACCACTGCCGAGCGCACTTCCAGCGAGGCGGCGAGGACCACCTCGAAAGCCGGTTTCGGATGCTCCGCCTCGCGGTTGAGGCGCAGGCGGCGGGCGATGTTCTCGACGTCGATGATGGCATCGTCCACCACTTCGCCCAGCGCGATGACAAGGCCCGCGATCACCATGACGTTGATCGTCGCCCCGCTCCACAGCAGCACCAGCCCGGCGCCGAGCAGCGACAGGGGTATCGCCGTCAGGCTGATGACCGCCTGCCGCCAGTCGCGGGTGAACAGGAACAGCACCGCCGCCACCAGCGCGCAGCCGATCAGCAGGGCGCGGGTCAGGTTGTCGATCGAGCGTTCGATGAAGGTGGCCGGGCGGAAGATCGTGGTATCGATCTTCACGTCGGTCAGGCCCGGCTTCAACTCGGCGATGGCGGCCTCGACCGCGCGGGTCATCTCGAGCGTGTTGGCGGTCGGCTGCTTCTCGACGATCAGCATGATGCCGGGCACGTCGTCGATGATCGCGTTGCCGATCGGTGGCGCATGGCCGTCGATCACGCGGGCGACGTCGGACAGGCGGACGGGAGCGTTGCCAGACTGCCTGACGATCGCCTGACCCAGCTGGGCGGCGTCCTGCACCATGCCCGCCTGCTGCACGGCGATGCGCTGGTTGGGGGTATCGACGAAGCCGCCCCCGCCCACCAGCACCGCATCCCCCGCAGCGGCGCGCACTTCGGCAAGGGTCACGCCCGAGGCGCGCAGGCGGTCGGGATCGACGAGCACCTGCAACTGCCGGTCGCGCTGGCCCCAGACCGCCACGTTGGCGACGCCGGGCACGGCCATCAGCCGGGGGCGGATCGTCCAGCGCACCAGTTCGGACAGCTTCATCTGGTCGAGTTTGGTGGAGGTCAGCCCGATCTTCATCGCGCGGCTGGTCGAGGACAGCGGCGGCATCAGCACCGGCTGGCGCGCGGCCAGCGGCAGGCGCGCCTGCACTTGCGCGATGCGCTCGCCGACGATCTGCCTTGCACGCATGACGTCGGTGCCGCGATCGAACAGGATCTGGACCGACGACAGGCCGAGCACCGATTTGGAGCGCAGCGTCATCAGGTCCGGCACCCCGTTCACCGCCGTCTCGATCGGCACGGTGACGAGGCTTTCGACTTCCTCGGTGGACAGACCGGGCGCCTCGGTCTGGATCTCGACCATGGGCGGGGCGAATTCGGGGAACACGTCGAGCGGGACGTCCCGCCCGG
>NZ_BAAILP010000114.1:127594-157642 GCF_054589055.1 Novosphingobium sp. 11B
ACTCGGTGCCGAAGAGTTCCGCGGTGCCAACGGTCACGACCAGCGCCCCGGCCTTGAGCCCGCGCGCGAGCAGCGCCTGGCCGCCGCTTTCCGAGGCGACCTCCACGCGCTGGCGCACGAAAGTATCGGCGCCGGTCTTCCGGTAGGCCCATTCGCCGCCGTAGATGTCACGCACGATGGCCGAGGACGGGACCGATAGGCCCTGCGTGCGCCCGGCCAGCGGCAGTTCGACCGCGACGCGCTGGCCGACGCGCAAGGCGCGGTCGCCGTTGTTCACGGCATAATAGAGATCGACGGTGCCCGCCACGCTGTCGGCGGAGGGCGGCGCCTGGACCGGGCGTGCACTCCTGCCTTCTCCGTTCCCGCCGAGCGGGCGGATCATGGCCTCGCTCCCGCGCAGCACCGCGCCGACGTCACTGGCGAAGACCGATGCGCGAACCCAGAGCGTCGATTGGGTGCCGAGCGTCGCGACCGCCGGGCCGAGCAGCCTGCGCTGCTGGCGCGCGGCGCCGAGCGCGGCCTGCGCGGCGGCATGGGCGGCAGCGGCCTCGTCACGGGCGCGCACGCTTCCGGCTTCCTCACGCACGAGGGCCTCGGCGCGGGTCAGGGCAATGCGGGCGAGCCGGGCCTGTGCCTCGGTGCGCGCCACTTCGCCGTCGGCCACCGCCTGCTGCGATCCGATCTGCTGCAGGTTGGTGAGCGAATTGACGGGCACGCCGCCCGCGCTCGTCGGCGGCACCACGATCTCGCCGGTCACCTGCCGCGTCTGGGCCGCCGAGCCGCCGCCGACCTTCACCGTCTCGATGCCGAGGCGCTGCTGGGCCTTGGGCGTCAGGGTGAGTTTCAGGAGTTCGGCTTCGTTCGCAATCAGCTCCGCATGGGCGGGCGGCGTGGACGGCTTGGATGCCGTTTGACCGCAGGCGGACACGGCGAGCGGCAGGATCAGGAGAACAAGATAGCGCATGCCCAGGGCGCTAGCAGACGCACATTGGGCGATTCTGGAGGCAACCATACAAAATCCCAATGTTCGAAAGAGTCATGATCACGGGCCAATGATCAAGGGCCAATGATCAAGGCTGGTCGCAGCCAGCCCGCATTCTCAATGCAGATGATCCTGCGCGACTGTGGGCGCGGGCGCGCTCCTGCTTCGCCACGCACGCTTTCGGCGCGTCGATCCCCCGGGAGATATCCGCGCGACGTTGCGATATTCGAGCCTGCCGCCATATCCGGCAAGACGCTCCGCCCCGCGCGCAAGATGGCGCAGCAGTTGCGGATCAAGCTCCAGCGCAAGGATCGCACGCTGGCGCTGGAGCAGCGCCAGACAACCGAGCAGCGTCGCCTCGTCATCGCCCAGATAAGGGCAGTCGAGGGCGGAGATGACCATCCCCGCCCCCTTCGCCGCACGCGCAAGCCGGACGAAATCCCGGCAGTCGTCCGACCCGAGGCGTGCCGGTCGGCAGCCCCGGATCAGGTCGATCGCCAGTTTCTCGATCGGCGACAGTTTAGCGACGTGGATCATCGGCTGCGACCGATCGCGCCGCGCGCTCAGAACCGCGCGTTGAGGCCGACCTTGAAGGCGGTCGGCGATCCCGGCGTCACGTTCGTGTTGCTGTGCGCGTAGATGAAGTAGCGCTTGTTGAAGACGTTCTCCACGTTGAGCTGGGCGCTGACCGTCTCGCTCAGGTTGTAGTAGAGCGCGGCATCGACACGGGTGTAGCCAGGCATCGAGATCAGGTTGTCGGTCGAGGCATAGCGCTTGCCCTGATAGATGACGCCGACGGCGGCACCGAGCTGTTCGATCGGATCGAAACGGGTCCACAGCGAGGCGGCGTGCTTCGGCATGTTGGGCAGGATGTTGCCCGCCTTCACCGAATTCGACACGTTGTCGAGGAACGTGCCGTCCGAATAGGTATAGGCGCCTACCATGCTGACCTGCTTGGTGATGCTGCCTGCGACGGCGAGTTCAACACCCTTGGTGCGCTGGCGACCCACGGCCTCCGGAATGCCGTTACCCTTGACGTCGGCGAGGACGTTGGCACGGTCCAGCTGGAACACGGCCGCCGAGACATTGAAGGTCGGCAGGATGTCCCACTTCGCGCCGATTTCGTAGTTCTGGTACTTCTCGGGCGCGAGGCTCTCGTTCGAGGCATTCAGGGCGGTGAGCTGGTCACCGCCGCGCGGCAGGTACGTGCGCGAGTAGCTGGCGTAAATCGAGGCGTTCTCCACCGGCTTGAAGATCAGGCCCGCACGCGGCGACCACAGGTCGTCGGTGACCTTGAAGTCCTGGTTGTTGCGCAGGTTCGTGACCTTGGTGGTGAAGTGCTCGTATCGCACGCCGACGACCACATCGAACATCGGCGAGAGCGCGATCTGGTCCTGCACGTAGCCTGCGACGACTTCGGCGGTGCCGCGGTTCTGCGGGCTCGACGCGCTTTGCGCCCAGATGATGTCGGGGCGGCTGATCGTCGGGTCGAGCAGCGTCGCATAGATCGTCGGCACGCCGCTGGCATTGGACGCGGTGGGGAAGAAGGCTTCCTGACGCAGGTTCTCGGTCTTCTGGTGGCCGTATTCCGCCCCGACGAGCAGGGTGTGCTCGATCGCGCCGGTGGCGAACTGAGCGTTCAGGTCGGTCTGATTGATGAAGTTCTTGCGATTGGTGAAGTTGTTGTAGCCCTGGATGCCGACGATGGTTCCTGCCGCATAGGTACCGGCGGGCAGGCCGGCCGGGTTGGTCATCGGCGCCGTGTTCACCGTCGTCGGGAAAACGTTCTGGTAGAACTTGTCATAATCGGCATAGCGGGTGCGGTTGCGGATCGAGACGGTATCGCTGAACTTGTGCTCGACGAACAGCGTCGCCGCGTCCGTATCGGTCCAGGTCGGGCTCTGGTCGGGGTCACCGAAGAACTGGCCGCGCGGGGTGCGCAGCGGCTTGCCGAGGTAGGTGGAGACACCGCGGTCGGCAACGCGCTCATCCTTGAAGTGCTCGTAGCCGAGGGTCACGGTGGTGTCCGCGCCGAGCTTGAAGGTCGCCGTCGGGTTGAAGCCCCAGCGGTTGTAGTCGACACCGTCGCGGTAGCTCTCGCTGTTCTGGTACACGCCGGTCATGCGCACCGAAACCACCTCGCCCAGCGGCGTACCCAGGTCGAACTGGCCGCGCACGTGGTTGAAGCTGCCGCCCTCGACGCGGAACGAGCGGATGAGGTCGCCATTCGCGACCTTGGTGACGCGATTGATGACGCCGCCGACGCCGCCGCGCCCGAAGATCATCGCGTTGGAGCCCTTGAAGACCTCGAGCCGCTCGATGTTATAGAGATCGCGGTAGGTCTGGACGTCGTCGCGCACGCCATCGACGAAGAAGTCGCCGGTGGTGGAATTGCCGCGGATCACCAGCGTTTCGCGGTTGCCCTCGCCCTGCGCCGAGAAAATGCCCGGCACATAGCGGATGGCATCGCCGATGCTGTTCGAAGCCTGATCCTCGATCTGCTTCACCGAAACGACGTTGACCGTCTGCGGCACATCGATCAGCGGGGTATCGGTGCGCGTCGCGCTGGTCGAGCGGCTGACTTTGTAGGAAGTCTGCGCTTCCTTGTCGTCGATCGACGTCGCGGTGACGGTCGCGCCGCCGAGATTGGCCGGGGCTTCCTGCGCCTGCGCGGCCGCGCCGTGGCCGACGAGCGCAGCTGCCGTGGCGGCAAGCAGGGCATGGCGGCTGCGCGCATGCAGTGACGTGAAAGCAGGCATATTTCTGAATCCCCCTGATCGATCGAGCATAATTGCTAACGATAATGCGAGCTAATCGCACTTGCTGGGGCGGATACAGACGGGCATGGTGGTTCCCAAGATGCAAAACGCAACATTGGGAAGAAGTGTATTCTTCCCAATGTAATCCCAATGTTGGGAATTTGGCGAAAGTGGTGAGTTGTTTTCCGCGATGAACGTGCTGGTTCTTGAAGATGATCCGGAGCTTTCGAAGTATCTGGGCTCCGGCCTTGGCGAACTGGGCCACCATTCCCGCCTCGTCACATCGGGGCACGAGGCGCTCGATCTGCTTGCGGACGAGCAATTCGACGTCGCCGTGCTGGACCGGATGGTTCCCGGGCTCGACGGTCTTTCGGTGATGAAGCAGGCCCGGGACGGCGGATGCCAGACGCCGATCCTGATGCTGACGGCGCTGGGCGGCATCGAGGACCGCGTCGAGGCGCTGGAAGGCGGCGCCGACGATTACCTGACCAAGCCGTTCGCCTTCGCCGAGTTCGCCGCGCGGCTGATCGCCCTGGCCCGCCGCCCGGCGCCCCAGACGCTTCAGCAAAACCTCGTCGTCGGCGACATCGAGATGAACCTCGCCCGGCGCACGGTGAGGCGCGCCGGATTGCCGATCGACCTCCAGCCGCGCGAGTTCAGCCTGCTGGAGCAGCTCATGCGCAGCCCCGACCGGGTCGTCACGCGCACCCTGCTGCTGGAGCGGATCTGGAACTTCGGCTTCGATCCGCAGACCAACATCGTCGAGACTCACATGAGCCGCCTGCGCACCAAGCTGAACCAGGGGTTCGCGCATAACGCCATCCGCACCGTGCGCGGATCGGGCTACATCATGAACCCGGCGGATGACTGAGCGATCCGGCAGGCGCCGACGCCTTTCCCTGCCGCGCACCATTCCCGGGCTCGTCCTCGTCGTCGCCGCGGCATCGGCGCTGATAACCGCCGCGCTCGGCGGCCTCACGTACTGGTTCGTCCATGAGGAGATCGAACGACAGATCGACCACCGGGTCGATATCGAGACCCGTGCCCTGCTGGAATACGAACGCGAGCACGGCTTCGATGCGCTGATCGAGGCGGTCCGCATCCGCGACCTCGCCAGCAAGCCCGGCACGGTGGGCTACCTCGACGACGAGCCGGGCGACGACGAGCGATCGATGGGTTACGCCGTGGTCGATGCGGCGGGACACAGGCGAGCGGGCCGCCTCGACGCCCGGATGCCGCCGCCGGGGTGGAGCGAGTTCGTGCCGTTCGTCCGGCCCGACGGGACACCGGCGATCGCCCAGGGCATCAACGCGCGCCTGTCGAACGGCGGCCGCCTGCTGGTAGCGGCGGACCGGACCATCGTGGATCGCATGGACTTCGTGCTGCTGCGCCTGTTCATCGCTGCCGTCGCGCTGCTCATGCTGGCGAGCGTGGGCACGACGCTTGCCTTCGGCGTCACCATCCGCCGCCGGCTGCGCGCGATGGAAAGCCGCGCCAGCGCGATCATGGCCGGCGACATGGCGCAGCGCATGCCTGTTCATGGCGGGGCGGACGAACTCGACGGCCTTGCCACGGTGCTCAACCGCATGCTCGACCGGATTTCCACGCTGCTGTCGAATCTTCGCGAGGTGTCCAGCGGACTGGCCCATGACCTGCGCACGCCGCTGAGCCGCGTAAGCGCCAAGCTGGAGAAGGCTGCGGCGCTGGCGACCGACCCGGCGCAGCGCGATCTGCTGGACGCCGCCAGCGACGATACCGACGAACTGATCGGCCTTTTCGCCAGCCTGCTGGCGATCGCCGAGATCGACGGGAAGCTGGTGCGCAAGCGCTTCGTGCCGGTCGATGTCGCCGATGCCGTCCGGGAGATCGCCGAAGCCCACCGCCCGTCGCTGGAAGACGCGGGCCTGACGCTGGAACTGTCGATCGAGCCCGCGACGGTCCATGGTGACAAGGCCCTGATCCAGCGCATCGTGGCGAACCTTCTGGACAACGCCCTCGTCCACGCGCACCCGGGCAGGTCCGTAAGCGTCACGAGCCTGACCGAAGGCAGGGAAACCGTGATCAGGGTTGCCGACGATGGCCCCGGCGTCCCCCTGAAGGATCAACCGCGCATCTTCGAACGACTGGTCCGTCTCGATACGAACCGCGGGAGCCCGGGACACGGCCTGGGATTGAGCATGGTGCAGGCCATCGCCGCCGCACACGACGGCACCGCGCGCATAGTCGCCGGGCCTCCGGGGATGGTGGTCGAGATCCGGTTGCCGGCGGGCGACGACGACGACGCAGAGGTGTGATCCAGCCTCGCTACCGATCCCAGTACGCAGGCGTGCCGATCTCCTGCCGCAGCCACTCCGTCAGCGCCGCGAGCTTGGCCGAGGCACTGCGGTTGCGCGTGTAGGCGATGTAGAGTTCCGCACCCTCCGCTTCGGCGCCGACATCGACCTGGACCAGTGCACCGCTCGCCAGTTGCTCGTACGTGAAGAACGTCGGCAACAAAGCGATGCCGAGGCCCGCCAGCGCGGCGTCGCGCATGACGATGCCGTTGTTCACGCGCAGGCAGGCGCGCGGCCGCAGGATCATCTCGCCGTCGCCGGAACGGAAGCGCCAGTCGGCCGAGCGGTTCGAGTAGAGGATCGCGCAGGCCCGATCCAGTTCCTCCAGCGACGCAGGCGCGCCGTGCTTCTCCAGATAGGACGGCGCGGCGACGAGGACCCGGCGGCTCGACGCCAGCCGCTTCGCGATCAGGCGCGTATCCTGGATCGGGCCATGGCGGATCACCGCGTCGTAGCCGTCGGCGGCCACGTCTACGAACTTGTCGTCCAGATCCATGCTGAGTTCGATGGCCGGGTGGACCGCCAGGAACGCGTTCACCATCCGGCCAAGGTGCAGCGTGCCGAACCCGATCGGTCCGGCCAGACGCAGCGGCCCGGACAGGGATCCACGCCGCTCCGCGATCTCGGCCTGCGCCTCTATCGTCTCGCGCATGATCCGGCGCGCCCGTTCGAGGAACAGCTCGCCTTCCCCGGTCAGGGACAACTTGCGCGTCGTGCGCTGCATCAGGCTCGCGCCGAGCAGTCTTTCCAGTTCGGCCACGCGCTCACTGACCACCGACTTGGCAAGGCCGAGGCGGCGCGCCGCCTCGCTGATCGATCCCGCTTCGGCCACGGCGACGAACGCGGCCACTCCTTCCAGCTTCATCATCGTTCGGCGTTCCCGAAAGCCGGTTCCGGAATTTGGCGGCTAGTGCGCACGATGGCCTGAAATCATCTTGCCGTCGACAGCCCGCGACATGCGGGATGAAGGAGGCAGACAGATGTTCACTCGAATTATTGCAGCGGCCCTCGCCCTGACCACCCCGCTCGGCATCGCCGCGACCCCCACCGCCGCGCAAGTAGCGCCGTTCCCCGAAGGTTTCCGGACCGAGGAGGTATCGACCAACGGCACCACGATCCACACCCGCATCGGCGGCAAGGGGCCGGCCGTCGTCCTGCTTCACGGCTATGGCGAAACCGGCGACATGTGGGCGCCGCTGGCAGCCGATCTCGCGCGCGATCACGTGGTCATCGTGCCCGACCTGCGCGGAATGGGCCTGTCGGCGAAGCCCGCCGGCGGCTATGACAAGAAGACGCAGGGGCAGGACATCGCCGGGCTGCTCGACTCGCTGAAGGTCGGCAAGACCGCCCTCGTCACGCACGACATCGGCAACATGGTGGGCTACGCCTTCGCAGCCCAGAACCGCGAGCGCGTCACCAGCTTTGTGCTGATGGATGCGCCGCTGCCGGGCGTCGGCCCCTGGGAGGAGATCCTCAAGAACCCTCTACTGTGGCACTTCCGCTTCGGCGGCCCCGACATGGAGCGCCTCGTCGCCGGACGCGAACGGATCTACCTCGACCGGTTCTGGAACGAGTTCTCCGCCCGGCCCGAGCGCTTCAGCGAAGCCTCGCGCGTCCACTATGCCGCGCTCTACGCCCGGCCGGGGGCCATGCACGCGGGCTTCGCCCAGTTCGCGGCCTTCGACCAGGACGCGATCGACAACCGCGCCTTCGTGGCAGCGGGCAAGCTGGCGATGCCGGTGCTGGCGGTCGGCGGGGAGAAATCCTTCGGCCCGATGATGGCGACGGTCATGCGCTTCGCCGCCTCCGACGTGACCGAAGCCACCATCCCCGACGCCGGGCACTGGCTGATGGAGGAGCAGCCAAAGGCCACCGTCGCAGCCGTGCGCGGCTTCATCGACGCGCACAAGTGAGCGCCGCGTGCCTCACGCACTACCCAATCCAAGCATTACAGGAGCCACACAAATGACCGACTTTTCAGGAAAGACAGCTCTCGTCATCGGCGGCAGCCGGGGCATCGGCGCCGCGATCGTAAAGCGCCTCGCCGCAGACGGCGCGGCCGTGACGTTCTCCTACGCCGGGGCGACAGACGCCGCGCAGGCACTGGCCACCGAGACGGGCGCCAGCGCAGTCCGGTCGGACGCGGCGGACCGCAGCGCCGTGATCGATCTGGTCGCCAAGGCCGGACCGATCGACATTCTCGTCGTCAATGCGGGCGTTCTCGTGTTCGGCGATCCGCTGGAGCAGGACGCCGACGTCATCGACCGCATGATCGACGTCAATGTCCGCGCCCCCTACCATGCTGCCGTGGAGGCCGCCCGGCGCATGCCGGACAATGGCAGGATCATCTTCATCGGATCGACCAACGGGGACCGCATTCCATTCGCGGGCGGCGCGGCCTATTCGCTCACCAAATCCGCGATACAGGGGCTGACCCGGGGCCTCGCCCGCGATTTCGGCGGCAGGGGCATCACCGTCAACACCGTCCAGCCCGGCCCGACCGATACCGACATGAACCCCGGCGACGGGCCGATGAAGGACCTCATGCACGGCTTCATGGCGATCAAGCGCCACGGCCGCCCGGACGAGATCGCCGGGATGGTCGCCTATCTCGCCGGTCCGGAGGCCGGCATCGTGACCGGCGCGCTCCATACCATCGACGGCGGGTTCGGGGCGTGATGCCCGATACCTGCAAACTCCGCATCGGCGATCAGCGGGCCGTAGCGGGTCCGCGTGTCCAGATTGGTCAAGTCGTAGCGGCGGTTTTGCGGCATTGAACTTCGGTGGAAGGGGCTTGTCCGCGCGACAGGCCCCTTCGCGATACCGCGCATTCAGGAGCCGTCAAAGCGGCCAATGCGTCCCGGCATGACGGCAAGGAGAGGTTGGATGGAGCAGGCTTTACGCGAGATGATCGACCGCGAGGCGATCCGCACTTGCGTGGCGCGGCTGGCGCGCGGCGAGGACCGGCGCAGCGCGGACCTGATCCGCGCGTGCTGGTGGCCCGATGCCCGGTTTGACTACGGCGTCCACGGCGGCACTTTCGACACCTATCTCGCTTGGGTCGTGCCTGGCGCCGATGCGATCAAGGACACCCAGCACCTGCTTGGCCAGACGCACATCGAACTGGCGGGAGCCACCGCGCGCGCCGAGACCCACGTGTTCTCGTACCACCGCGTCGATATGGGCGAAGGCGATCGGGATACCTGCATCGGCGGACGCTATCTCGACACCTTCGAGAAGCGCGCCGGTGCCTCGGGCGAGCCGGAATGGCGGATCGCCGACCGGGTGATGCTCTACGACTGGGAACAGGACTGGGGCGCCGCAGCGGACTGGTCCAAAGGCGTGATGGGCTATCCTTTCACCGCTGACCATTTCCCCGGCCGTGCCAGCGGCGACTACAGCGAAGACTGGTTCGCAGGGAACGCGGCATGAGCGCGCCGCTGGCGGGCAAAGTCGCGCTGGTCACCGGCGCCAGCCGCGGCATCGGCAAGGGCATCGCGCTCGTCCTCGCCGAGCAGGGCGCGACGGTCTACGTCACCGGGCGCACCGTCAGGGAGGGCGACTACTACCTGCCCGGCACGGTCGGCGGCACGGCTGCCGAGTGCGACGCGCGCGGTGCGACCAGCGGTGGCAGCGGCATCGCCGTCGCCTGCGACCATGGCGACGACGAGGCCGTGGCCGCGCTGTTCGCCCGCATCGCGGCGGAGCAGGGCCGCCTCGACATCCTCGTCAACAATGCCTTTACGCTGTCGGACGACCTGCTGGAACCCAAGGGCTTCTGGGAAAAGCCGCTCTCCAACCTCGAGATGTGGGACGTCGGGGTGAAGTCCAACTACGTCGCGGCGTGGCACGCGGCCAAGATCATGGCGCCGCAGAAGTCGGGGCTCATCGTGGCGATCTCGGGCTTCGCGGCGGTGACGTATACCTACAGCGTCATCTTCGGCACGTCGAAGTCGGCGGTCGATCGCATGGCGCGCGACATGGCGATCGAACTGGAACCCCACGGCGTCGCCTCGCTGACCTTGTGGCAGGGGCTGACCCTGACCGAGAAGGCGCAGGACAACCTTGCCAAAATGGGCGACAAGATGACCACCTCGATCACCTCGATGCAGGGCAGCACGGTCGAGCATCCGGGGCGCGTCGTGGCCGCGCTCGCTGCCGATCCCGAGGTGATGAAGCGCTCGGGCGGGGAGTTCGTCACCGCCGAACTGGCGCAGGAATACGGCCTCACCGACGTGGACGGCAGCGTCATTGCATCGGCGAGGGCGACGCGCGGCTCGCCGATCTGGAAACCCGTTTCGGAGGTCGACTACCGTGGCAAATGATCGTGATGCCCGTATCGCGGCGATGCTGGACAAGCACGAGATCCGCGAATGCCTGGAGCGTTTCTCGCGCGGGATGGACCGCTTCGACCGCGCCGTCTACCTCTCCGCCTTCTGGGACGACGCCGAGATGGCGGCCGGACCTTTCGTGGGCAGCGCGGCGGACTGCTGGGACTGGGCGGTGCCGATGCACGAGGCCGGACAGATCGTCACGCATCACGCGCTGTTGCAGTCCAACATCGACCTCGACGGCGATACCGCCCATGCCGAGACGTATTACCAGTTCGTCGGCCGCAACCGCGACGAGAGCCTGTGGATCGCGGGCGGACGCTATGTCGACCGGCTGGAGCGGCGGAACGATGCATGGAAGATCGCGCTGCGCACCAACCTGATCGAATGGGGCTGCCTGCCGCCGCCGATGCCGATCCCCTTTGCCGACGTGCCCGACATCGCGCTGAACGGCGTATCGGCCCGCGATCCCGGCGATCCGTCCTATCACCGCCCGCTCGTCAACCGGCGCCAATCCGCCAATCCGGGAAAGCCGTCTTGAGCGGACTTGCCGGCAAGGTCGCGCTCGTCACCGGGGCGACGCGCGGGATCGGCAAGGGCGTCGCCTGCGCGCTGGCGGATCAGGGCGCGACGGTTTACGTCACCGGTCGCACGCTCTCCGCAGGCGGCCACGTCCTGCCCGGCTCGCTTGAGGAGACGGTCGCCGAAGTGAACGCGCGCGGCGGGCGCGGTGTCGCTGTTGCGCTGGACCTGCTCGACGATGCCCGGATCGGCGCGGTGTTCGATCAGCTCGCGCGCGACGAAGGGCGGCTCGACCTGCTGGTGAACAACGCCATGGCCATTCCCGACAGCATGACCGAGCGCACCGGTTTCTGGGAAAAGCCGCTTCAGGATGAATGGCAAATCTGGGATACCGGCCTGCGCGCCGCTTACGTCGCCGCCTGGCATGCCGCGCGGATCATGGTGCCGCAGGGTTCGGGGCTGATCGCGGCGCTGTCCGGCTACGTCGGGGTGACCTACACGTACGATGTGGTATTCGGCACGACCAAGACCGCGACCGACCGCATGATGCGCGACATGGGCCGCGAACTTCAGGGCACCGGCGTCAGCGCGGTCTCGCTCTGGCAAGGCTTCACGTATACCGAGCGCGCGACCGAGAACCTCAAGTCGGTTCCCGGCATGGCCAGCCAGCTCAACAGCGCGGTCGGCTCCTCGCCGGAGTTTCCGGGTCGGGTGATCGCGGCGCTGGCGATGGACCCGGCGGTCGGGGACAGGTCCGGCGGCACCTTCATCAATGCCGAGCTGGCAATGGAATACGGCGTGACCGACAAGGACGGGCGCACGATCCCTTCGCTGCGCGAAAGCCGGGGCGCACCGCTCTGGGGCGCCGGCGACACGACATGGACGGAGCCGGCGAGCAAGGTTTCATAAGGACGATTGCGCGGCTTCACCGGTGCGCTTTCCTACAGGCCGCGCCGTCCGGTACATTGCTCCGCATGGCCCGTCCGCTTCACAAGGTTACACCGCAAGGTGACACATTGCCCTCACAAGGTGACATGTTGTCCTTACAAGGTGACATGTTGTCCTTACAAGGTGACACTTCCGCCGCGAAATGTGTCACCTTGCGCGTGCAAGGTGACACATTCCTGCCCAAGGTGACACCTTTTCCCCCTGGACAGTGTAAACCGTGTAAACCCTGTCACCTTGCAGCGCGCCTGCGGTCACGCGTTGGCCAGCCCGGAAGGCTCTTCGCGGGCGAACGTCGGCTGTATCGCCTTGCCGTCCCGCGCGCTCAGGAACGCGCGTACCTTGCGTTCGGCCCAGGTGTACGCGTGGGCGAAGACGATGCCGAACCCGATCGCCACGGAAAGCGCCACCCACGGCTTCGGCCCGTGGAACATACGGATGATCAGCGACCGGACCTGATAGTGGCTGAGATACATGAACATCGACGAACCGGCGACTTCGGACACCATCGACTTCACGAACGACGGCACCTTGATCGACGTTCCGAAAAGCAGCAGCGCCGCTCCGCCCAGTATATAGGCGCTGGCCGAGGTGACACCGTGATGGACCAGCACGGCGACGCACACCACCGCCATCGCCACCATCCGGCTCTGCAGGTCCCGCGCGCTGGCCATCAGCATGCCCACGGCGACCGTCCACATGTACCAGATCGGCGTGCGGTGGAAGATGTAGTTGGTGTCCCAGACCCTCTCCACCGTCCAGCTGACCACCGTGGCCACCGCGACCAGTACCGTGCAGAACGTCATCGGCCTTGCCTTGAGAAACTCGCGGATCGCCGGGAACGAGAACAGCGCGGCGAGCACGAGCAGAAGCTGCATGTACAGCTCCGCGAAGTAGTAATAGGCGATGTGATACTGGTGCGGATCGAACCAGTTGGAGATCAGCAGCAGCGGCTTCACTTCCATTTTTCCGGCCCACAGCTGCATCGCGATGGTGACCATCAGGGTCGGGATGGCCACGCTGACGACGGTTCCGAAGATCGTGCCGACCTTTCCGGTGCGGCTGATCTCCGGCCACTGGAAGCGCATCACGCTATAGCCGCACAGCATGAACAGGAAATACGCCGCGCCCCAGTTCCGGCTGTAGACGAAGGTATCCAGATGCAGCGCGACGATGCAGATCATGAAGAAGGCGCGCGTCAGCATCGCGGCGTCCAGCTTGCGCCAGCTGTCGACGGCCGTGGTTCCGGCGCTCTTCTCCAGCTGCTCGACCGTCAGCGATTCCCAACCATCGGGAAGGGCGCCGAAACGGCCCTCGAAACCTAGCGAGAACTGGATGTAGCTGAGCGAATCCCCGCCCATGCTTTCGAAGCTGTCGTTCGGACCGATGCGGCGGCCGGGGAAGAACTGGCGGAAGAACCCCTGCACGTCGCGCGGTGCGGCTTCGGCCGCCTGTTGCGCTACCGGCTCGGGAGGCGCGGACTTGCGTTCCTCGACGAACTCCTGGGTCAGGACGCGGCGCATGGCCTTGCCGGTCGCCGTGCGCGGAATCTTCGGCATGACCCTGACGTGAAGGGAATCTCCGGCAACCACGCCGAACGCCTTCAGCGCCTCCGCCGATGCGGCATGCAGCCGATCGACGGCAATGTCGGTCGCATCCGAGGCGACCAGTACGCCTTCGCCGCGCAGCGCGTCAGGCACCTTGGCGACGACGACTTTGCCGCTCTGGCCAAGAAGCTGGGCGATCCGCGCTTCGAGCAAGTCCGGGTTGAGCTTCACCCCGCCCGAATTGATCAGATCGTCCGCTCTGCCGTCGTAGTAGAGATAGCCGTCCTTGACGTGTCCGAGGTCGCTGGTTTCGAGCCAGCCGTCCGCGCCGCAAAGATCGCGCATTTCGTCGCCGTCCACCCGCCAGCGCGCGACGTGCGGACCACGGATGCGGATGCGCCCCTCTTCGGAAATCGCGACCTCGGTAGCGCCGACGGCCCTCCCCACGGAATCCAGCAGTTCGTCCGGAACGTCCGAAATCTGCAGGAACGTGCTGCGCGAAGCCTCGGTGAGACCATAGTGCTGCACGATCCGGGCATTGGGGAACAGGTCGCGGATACCGCGCTTCTCGGCGCCGGACATGTACTGCGAACCGATCTCCAGCCACAGCAGCTTCTTGCCCGCATCCCCGATCACCGTCTTCTGCTGCAGCACGATGCGCAGCAGCGTGGGCACCGCCGACAGCGCATTCACTTCGCCCGCCTTGAGCATTCGGGCAAGCTCGAGCGGATCGAACCCGCGTGGCGGCAAATAGGACCGGCCGCCCACGGCACTGACCGCACGGATACGGCCGATCCCAAAGCTGTAGGTGACCGGGACGCCGACATACTCGCGCACGTCGGAAGTGAGGCCCATCTGGTCGATGATCCGCTCCGCCGCATCGGCCAGGTTTGCGTAAGTCAGGACAATGCCCTTGGGCTTGCCCTCCGTACCCGATGTATAAGTGACCTGAGCGGGCCGATCGTCGTGGATCAGCGGGCGGCTCTCGTCGAACCAGCCGCCCCCTTCTTCCGGTACGATGCAGGAAACGACGTCCAGTCCGGTCAGCGTCGCCGCATGCGCCTCGTCAGGAACATTGACGAAGGCCTGACGGGCCTCATTCAGCGCGAATACGTTCCGGACGTAGGACAGTGAACTTCGAGTAACGAGCGCGGTGGCTGTCAACTTCTGGTTGCGCACTGTAGAGCCCCTGTGCTGATCGCCGTGAGGCGATAGTGACGAACGGCACGAATCAGTGCTTGCACGCCAAGCCCCCAGTGCAATTCAGGCAGAAGGGTAAATCCGCTCCCTGCGCCCGAAAATGCTGAGAAACACCAACCGAGAAGCGTGATCACAGGATCGGGACGCCCCTTTCGAAGCGCCCTTTCCTGGGGGTTGGCTCACTCTCCGGTCTTGTGTGCCGAACCGACCGAACTGTCGGGGCGGCCGCTGCGCAGGACTTCGGCCCGCGTGCGGATATACTGGCGCAGGGCTTCGACCTGATCTGGCGTGAATTCACCGAACCTGGGCATTCCCGCCGGGACCAGCGCACCGTTGCGGACGACTTCGGCGAAAGCCTCGGCATTGGCGGGGATCGGCGAAGTGCGCAGGTCCGGCGCGGTGCCCCCGGCGATGACCGAGGTGCCATGGCAGACCGCACAGCGACCGCCGAAGATGCCTTCTCCGCGCGCGGCCTTGGCGGCGTCCGGCGTGAAGTCCGCATCCTCGAAGGCGACGGCCTTGTAGGGCGCCTTCGGTGGCAATTGCTGCTTGCCGCCGATGGCGAACGTCAGCACCCGGCGCGCCTGCGTGCGGTAGTCGATGCCGTACTTGGCGAACATCGGGCCGAACAGGCCGACGCTGGTGCCGATCCCGGCGATCACCGTGACGTACTGCTTGCCATTGACGCGGTAAGTGATCGGCGGCGCCACCACGCCTGCGCGCGCGTCGAAGTTCCACAGTCGCTTGCCGTCCTCGGCGTTATAGGCCGAAAAGCCGCCGTCGGGCCGCCCCTGGAACACGAGATTGCCGCCCGTCGCCATGATGCCGCCGTTGCCGTGCGTGGGCATCGGCAGCTTCCAGCGCGCCTTCTGCGCCACCGGGTCCCAAGCGACGAGCCAGCCGGTGACGTCCTTGCCCCCCGCGTCGATCGCGTAGCCGACGCCCGGAGACAGTCCCATGCCCTCGGCAAACTTGAAGTTTTCCCGCGTAATGCCGGTATCGTCGAAGTGCGCCTGCAAATCGATGGCGGGAATATAGGTCAGCTTCGTCTTCGGGCTGTATGCCATCGGCATCCAGCTATGCGCGCCGAGCGGCGTGGGGCGGAACGAAGTCCTGCCGCTTTCGTAGCGCACGCCGGGGTTCTCGACCGGACGGCCGGTGGCAAGGTCGATCTTCTTCGCCCACGTCACTTCCACGAAGGGCTCGGCCGAGATCAGCTTTCCATCCTTCCGGTCGATCACGTAGTAGAAGCCGTTCTTGGGCGCCGTCATCACCACCTGACGCGGCTTGCCGTCGATGGTCAGGTCGGCCAGTTCCATATCCATCGCGGCGTTGAAATCCCAGCTTTCGCCGGGGTTGATCTGGTAGTGCCACTTGTACTTGCCCGTCTTCGCATCGAGCGCGACGATCGAGCAGACGAACAGGTTGTCGCCCTTGCCCAGAGAACGGATCTTGTGGTTCCAGGGCGCGCCGTTGCCGGTGCCGAGCAGGATCTGGTCGTTGGCCTTGTCATAGGTGATGGCGTTCCATACCGAACCGCCGCCGCCGTACTTCCACCAGTCGCCGCTCCAGGTCTTCGCGGCCATCTTCTGCGTCTCGTCCTCGAAGCCCTTCGCCGGGTCGCCGGGGACGGTGTAGAACTTCCAGAGCTGCCTGCCGCTGTCCGCATCGAAGGCGGTGACGAAGCCGCGCACCGCACTTTCATCGGACCCGGCATTGCCGATGATCACCTTGCCATCGAACACGCGCGGCGGACCGGAGATGAACATCGGCGCGCCCTCCTCCAGCGTCTGCACGGTCCAGACGGGCTTGCCGGTCTTCTCGTCGAGCGCGATCAGGCGGCCGTCCTGCGTGGCGGTGATGACCTTGTGGTTCCAGTAGGCGATGCCGCGACTGCCCCAGCCCTGCCTGAGGCGGATGCCGGAGGCTTCGGGGGCCTTGGGATCGTGTTCCCATTTCACCTTGCCGGAAGCGACGTCGATCGCGCGGACCACCGAATAGCCGCTGGCGAGATAGACCGTGCCGCCCACCTCGATCGGCCCGGTCGCGGGGTTGCCCGCCGGAAGGTCCACCGCCCAGACGAGGCCGAGATCCTTGACGTTCCCGGCGTTGACCTGATCAAGCGGGCTGTAGTGCTGCTCGCCATAGGTGCGGCCGAAGGCGGGCCAGTCGTCGCCGTCACTGGCATCGTCCAGCTGGCGCTCCCACCCCTCGGGAGCGCCCTTCCCGGCAAGCGCCTGCTGATCCGCCGATCCGCAGGCCGCGAGCGACCATGTCAGCGCGACGGCAATCCCGCCGCGCAGCACCTTTGCCTCAAACATCAAGCACCTCTCAAAGATGGTCGCCGAACGACAGCCCGAGTTCGACACCGAAGTAACGCGGCGCCCCGTATTGCGAGTTGAGCCACAGCCCCGCAACGTTCTGCACGGCGATCCGGTAGCGCTTGTCGGTCAGGTTCTTGCCGATCAGGCGCACGTAGTAGCGGTCGTCCGCCTGCGCGAGCGTGATCGAGCCGTTCACCAGCGTCCTCGCATTGAGGAACGTGTTGCCCAGCGGATCGTCGATCGCCTGCGTATTGAGGTTGCGCCCGGTATACGCGACGTTGCCGTTTACGGTCAGCTTGTAGTCGCTACCCAGCGGCAGCGCGTAGGAGCCGTCCAGCGTCCACTGCCACTTCGGCGCGCGGTCCAGCGGGGCCGAGGCCAGGTCATAGCCTGCGTTCTCGGCGGTATAGGTCTTGTACTTACCGTCCTGGTAGCCGAGCACGCCGCGCAGGGTCAGCCCCTCGATCGGAGTAGCGGAGAGTTCCGCCTCGATGCCCTTCACGTCGGCGCTGGCGGCGTTGACGAACAACGTGACCTGATTGGGCTGGCCGTTGACCACAATCGGCACGTTGAGCTGCTTCTGCAGATCCTTGTACTTCACGTAGAAGCCGGTGAGATTGAAGCGCAGCCGGTTGTCGAGAAACTGCGACTTGAAGCCCAGTTCGAAGCTGTCGGCCTTTTCCGGGTCGGTCGGCCGCGCGGCGGCGCGGAAGGCGTCGAGGTCGGTGCCGAAGGCCGCGAAGCCGCCGATCTGGTCGTTGAAGCCGCCGCCCTTGTAGCCATGCGAATAGCCGCCGAAGACGAAGATATCGTCGGTCGCCTGATAGCTGATGCTGGCGCGGTACGTCGGCTCGCGCCACTTGCCCTTCACGCTGACGACGCCCGCCGGGTAGTTGTAGACGCTGGCGTCGAGCGCCTCGTTGATGGTGATCGTCGGATCGAAGCCGCCGTTCAGTGCCGGAATGAAGGTCTGCTGGCGGCCGAGCCAGGTCTTGTCGTCCCAGGTATAGCGCCCGCCCGCCGCGATCGTCAGCTTGTCGCCCAGCTTCAGCGTGCCTTCGAGGAACACCGCACGCGACTTGGCTCGCTGCGCGTTGCATAGGACGTAAGGCGTATCGTTCCAGTTGCCGAACGGCAGCGGCCCGGAGGTGAGGTCGAGGAACCCGAGAATCTGCGCCACGCAGAAGTCGATCTTGTCGCGCTGGTAGAACCCGCCCGCGACGAAATTGAACGGCCCCTGCAGGTCGGAGGCGAAGCGCAGTTCCTGCTGCCAGGTCTTGCGGTTATCGTCGCGGGTCGCGTCGAAGAACGACAGGTACTGGCCGTCCGCCGCCACGGCCGTCGCACCCGCGTAGGAGTTGGGAATGCGCGAGCGCTGGTTGCGATAGCCCGAGACCGAGGTGACGGTGCCGATGCCAGTGTCATATTCGAGGTTGGCGTAGAACCCGTCGACCGAAATGCGCTGGCCCTTGTCCATGAACAGCAGGCCGTCGTGCCGTCCGGTGTAGGCCGCCCGCTTGAGCGGATCGGTGCCTTGCGCATTCGGATCGGTCAGCCCGAGCAGGTCGGTGACGAAGGGGTTGGTCCCCGTATAAAGATAGTTCTCGTTCACCGACGGCACCGAGTCCGAACGATCGCGAATCCATTCGTACTGGAACAGCGCGCTAAAATTGGGCGATGGCTCGACCAGCAGCTTGGCCCGGGCCTGCCACACGTCCTTGCCGCCGATCGTCTCGCCGCCAAGGCAGCCGCTGCGCCCCTGGAACTTGTTGTCGACGAAGCCGGTGACCGGGCCGTAACAGGCCCCGTTCTTGTAGAACCCGTCAGACTTCTCGTAACCGCCGACGAGGCGGAAGGCGGCAATATCGCCGATCGGCACGTTGAGCGCGGCCTGCACCTTCTTCTGGCCGAAGTCGCCGTACTCGGCGCGCGCATCGACGCCCACGTATTCCATCTGCGGGCGCTTGGTGCGCACCGTAACGACGCCGCCGGTGGTGTTCTTGCCGAACAGCGTACCCTGCGGTCCGCGCAGCACTTCGACCTGTGCGATGTCGAAGGTGTCGAGCAACTGGGTCTGCACCGAGGGCACGACGAAGTCGTCCACCAGCACCGCCACCGGCGGCTCGAAGTAGACGATGATCGAGGTCTGCCCGACGCCGCGCATGGCAAAGCTGGCCGCGTTGAAGTTGGCGATCGTCGCCGCCGAGAAGTTCGGCACGAACGCCGCGATGTCGCCGAGGTCGCGCGGGGCAGCCTGCGCGATCAGCGTGCTGTCGACCGCCGAGACCGAGACCGGCGTGGACTGAAGATCGGTCGCGCGGCGGGTCGCGGTGACGACGATCTCGGCCAGGCCACCCGACGCTTGCGGCCCCGATTGCTGCTGGGCTGCGTCGGTGGTTGAATTGTCCTGTGCGAAGGCTGGCGTGCTTGCGATTCCGGCGACGAGCGCGAACGCGCAAGACGAGCAGTAAAGCTGCCTGGTGAACATGCCTCTCTCTCCTAATGCCCCGCCATTTGTTTGCGGGTTGCATTAAGGATTATCACGAAGACGGCGTTTGGCAATCATTCATGTATGTTTTTTTGACGACTATTTTCGTCATATGCCTCGGGCTCATGCGATGGTTGTCGGCAAACTTCTCAGGGGGCGGGAAAACGCGATATAGCATGCATTCATGATTGTTTTTATTTTACGATCGCCTATCCTCGATTCCATGGAGCACGCGCCGGGATAGGCGCGGCATTCGGAGAGAACCTGCGGGAACGAGAGCGACTCGTCCCGCGCTGAAAGGAGAGATTGCCTCATGGCCTTCAGTTTCCTGTCCCGCTTCCGGGTCCGCAACGACCGGCAGGACGATTTCATCGCCCTCGCCCGCCAGATGGAGGATTTGTCGAAGCAGGAACCGGGCACGCTTGCCTACAAGTTCTTCCGCCTTGCCGAACCTGGCATGTTCGCCGTCCACGAGAGCTTCGTGGACGAAGCCGCGGACGAGGCGCACATGGCCTACGATCACAACAAGCCGCTGATCGAAAAGATCGTCGGCTGCATGGAAGGCACGTACGAACGCGAGTTGCTGTTCGACCTCGCGCCTCACGGAAGGGCCTGACCCGATGCCCGCCAAGAGCTTCATCGCCCAGCTGCGCACCCGTCCGGAAAAGCGCGGCGACATGATTGCCCTGCAGTCGGAACTGAAGGGCCTCGTCTTCCAGAACGAGCCCGACGCACTCGTCTACGAGCTGTTCCAGTCGGAAGCCGATCCCGACCTTTTCCAGGTCGTCGCCACCTTCCGCGACGAGGCCGCCTACGAAAAGCACATGCATATAGACTTCCATGACCGGCTGGTCCCGCCGATCCTCGAATGCGTGGCCGAGGACATGAAGCTGGAGTTCTACCGCTCGCTGCCGTGATCGAGGCTGCGAGGGCACTTTCGCCCCTCGCAAGCGGCGCTTATACGGCGGGGATGCAAACCGATGCCGCCCCTCTCTCCACCGACGCCGCGCTTTCGGCTGTCGCGATCAGCGCTCTCGACATCTTCTCTATCGGCATCGGCCCGTCCAGTTCGCACACGGTCGGGCCGATGCGCGCGGCGCTGGCGTTCATGGAGAGCCTGCCGCAGGCGCCCTCGCGCGTCGCCTGCGACCTCTACGGCTCGCTGGCGCTGACCGGGCGGGGCCATGCGACCGACGCGGCGGTGCTGCTCGGCCTCTCGGGGCTGCGCCCGGAGTCGGTCGATCCCGATGCCGTGCCCGCGACCATCGCCGACATTCGCGAACACGGCCGCCTTGTCAGCCGGACCTTCGACACGGAGATCGCTTTCGACGACAGCACCGACCTCGTCTTCCATTTCGGCGAGTTCCTGCCCGCTCACGCCAACGGCATGCGCTTCACCGCCTGGTTCGCGGAAGGGACCGAACCGGTCGAGCAGCATTGGTACTCCGTCGGCGGCGGCGCGGTGGTGCGCGGCGATGCGACGTCCCTTGCACCCCTGACGCCCGAGAGCGGGCACAACCTGCGCCAGCCTTTCCCGTTCTCCTCGGGCGCGGAACTGCTGGCGCTGGGCGAGGAAACCGGCCTCTGCTTCGCCACGCTGGTCCTGCGCAACGAAGGCGTCTGGCGGCCCGAAGCCGAGACGCTGGCGGGGCTCGACCGCATCATCGACGCCATGGACGCCTGCGTCCAGCGAGGGCTCAAACAGGAAGGGCTGCTGCCCGGCGGCCTCAAGGTGCGTCGCCGCGCCCGGACCATTCACACCCGCCTGCGCGCCCAGAAGGACAGCTTCGGCCCGGCGCAAACATTCGAATGGGTCAGCCTCTTCGCGCTGGCCGTGAACGAGGAGAACGCAGCGGGCGGCCGCGTCGTCACCGCCCCCACCAACGGCGCCGCCGGGGTCATCCCCGCAACCCTGCTCTACTACCGCAAGTTCGTACCAGGGGCCGACCGCGAGGGAGAGCGCACCCTGCTGCTGACGGCCGCGGCGATCGGCTTCCTCTACAAGAAACGCGCCTCGATCTCGGCTGCCGAGATGGGGTGCCAGGGCGAAGTCGGCGTCGCCTGCTCGATGGCGGCGGCGGGTCTGGTCGCGGCGCTGGGCGGCACCAACCAGCAGATCGAGAACGCCGCCGAGATCGGCATGGAGCACAACCTGGGCCTCACGTGCGACCCCATCGGCGGCCTCGTCCAGATCCCCTGCATCGAACGCAACACCATGGGCGTGGTCAAGGCGATCAACGCCGCCTACCTCGCCCTGCAGGGCGACGGGCGCCACATCGTCAGCCTCGACGCCGTGATCGAGACGATGCGCCAGACCGGCGTGGACATGGCGAGCAAGTACAAGGAAACCAGCCTCGGCGGTCTCGCCGCCAACGTCGTGGAATGCTGACCGCGCGCCGGAACGCCGGGCGATCCAGAGCGTTTGCCTCGCATCGGGGCCTCGCTTAAGCACCGATTCTGGAGATGGTTCGGGACAGGCATGGCAGCTGGAAACGAAAACGGCCTGACGGCTACCCCCGTGACGATTCCGGCGGCGTTGGAGGCGCTTTCGGTGGAGGAACTGAGGCGCCGCCTCCACGAAGCGGAAGAAGCCCTGCGTGCCATCCGCGAGGGGGATGCCGACGCCATGCGCAGTGCGGACGATAGGCGCCAGACCCTGCTGATGCATGAACTGGATCACCGCGTGAAGAACACGCTGTCGATGGTTCTGTCCATCTGTAGTCGGACTTTGTCGAATTCTCACGGGCTCGACGACTTCCGCGTGCGCTTCACGCGCCGCATCCAGGCGCTGGCAGCCACCCACAACCTGCTCGCCGATGTCTCCTGGACCGGGGTTGACCTCTCCGCGATGATCCGCTCCGAACTCGCGCCCTACCTTTCTTCTCCCGGACCACGCATGGAACTCGCCGCACTGGATCGTCTGGTCGCACCCGACGTCGCGATCGCCTTCGGCCTCGTCGTGCACGAACTTACGACCAACGCAGTCAAGTACGGCGCGTTATCGGCCGAAACCGGCTGCGTGACCGTCAGGGGACGCGCGCTCGACGGCGATCTCTACGAAATCATGTGGACGGAAAGCGGAGGCCCGCGCGTGGAATCACCCAGGCGCCACGGTTTCGGCCAGACCTTGATCACCCGCAGCCTCGCCCGCGGAGAAGGCACCGGAGCGACGGTGAACTTCACGGCCGACGGGGTCGTGTGCCGCATGGTCCTGCCTGTCGAGGCCCACGCATGACCGACGCTTTCGGCCGGTCCAGCCATGAGGAACTGCCTAAATGGCAGGCATTCCAGCTGCGTCTGCTCGACCGCATGCGCCGCAGCGAAGACGCCGAGGACATCCTCGCCACGGCAGCGCAACTGCTGGGCGAGCACCTCTCGGCTGGCCGCTGCGGCTTCGCCACGATAAGCGACGACGGTGTGAGGGCGCATCTGGACGCGGACTGGTCGAGCACCCTGCCAAGCCTCGCCGGAGAGACGCGCGTGCTCGACAGCTTCGGCCCCGCGATCATCGCAGAACTGCGCCTTGGCCACACGCTGGTAGTCGCCGACAGCGATACCGACCCGCGCACCGCCGCCTTCGCTGAAGGCTGGCGAAGCATCGGCTCGCATGCGCTGGTGGTCTGTCCGATCTTCCGCGAAGGCAGGTTCGACAGCGTACTCTATGTCCACCACGCAACCCCGCGCATCTGGACGGAAAGCGAGACCCGGCAAGTGGAAGACGTCGCCCTGCGCACCCGCGATGCCGTCGATCGCGCCCGCAGCGAAGTCGCCTTGCGCGCCAGTGAGCAGCGCTATCGCTCCCTTTTCAATTCCATCGATTCCGGTTTCTGCGTCGTCGAAGTCGTATTCGACGATGATGGCAAGGCCAGCGACTATCGCTTCATAGAGGTCAACGATTCCTTCGAGGCCTACACCGGCATCGCCAATGCCCAGGGCCGATGGATGCGCGAGATCGCACCCGCCCATGAGCAGCACTGGTTCGATCTCTACGGCCGTGTCGCCAGGACTGGCCGCCCCGAACGGATCGAACTTCCCGCCCGCCAGTTGGACGACCGCTGGTACGCCGTACAGGCCTATCGCGTCGATGACCCCGCCCGGCACCACGTCGCCGTCCTGTTCACCGACCTGACCGCACGCCGCCGCACCGAGCGCGCGCTGGAGCGCAGCCGCGAGGAACTGGAACTGGCCGTGCGCGCCGCCGAACTGGGCCGCTTCGACTATCGCCCGCGCGAAGGCACGCTGACCTGGGACGACCGCTGCCGCGCCTTGTTCGGCCTCTCCCCGGGTGTGAGCGTCAGCTACGAGACGGCCTTCCTTGCAGGCCTTCACCCTGAAGATCGCGACCGCGCCGACCGCGCCGTGGCGGCATCGCTAGACCCTGATGGATCGCATCATTTCGAGGTCGAGTACCGAACCATCGGGATCGAGGACGGCGAACTGCGCCACATCAGCGCCCATGGCCTCGCCTTCTTCGAAGGTCGCGCGCCGGTACGCCTGATCGGCACCGTGCAGGACGTCACCAGCGACCGGGAAGCCAATGCGGCCCTGCGCGAAGTGGGCGAGCGGCTGCGCCTTGCCGGGCGGGCCACCAACGACGCGGTGTGGGACTGGGACTTGCGCGCCGACCACGTCACCTGGAACGAGGCCCTGGCCCATGCCTACGGTCACGTGCCCGAGGCAGTGGCTCCGACCGGTGAATGGTGGCTGTCGCAAATCCACCCTGACGACGCTCGCCGCATCCATGAAAGCATCTTCCGCGTCATTGACGGACAGGGCACCGACTGGACGGACGAATACCGCTTCCGCCGCGCCGACGGCAGCTACGCCGACGTTCTCGACCGCGGCTACGTCATCCGCGACGAGGCCGGACGGCCGCAGCGCATGGTCGGCGCCATGCAGGACGTGTCCGCTCGCAAGGCGGTGGAGCGCCAACTCGAGGAAGAACGCCGCCGCCTTCACGAGGAAGTCCTCGAAACCGCCGCCGAGCGCGACCGCGCCGAGGATGCGCTGCGCCAGTCGCAGAAGATGGAGGCGGTCGGCCAACTCACCGGCGGCCTCGCGCACGATTTCAACAACCTGCTGGCCGGCATCTCGGGCGCGCTGGAGATGATACACACACGCATTGGGCAAGGCCGCACTGGCGAACTGGAGAAATACTCGACCGCCGCGCAAGGCGCGGTGCGCCGGGCGGCAGCGCTGACGCATCGGCTGCTTGCCTTTTCCCGCCGCCAGACGCTGGCACCGACGCCTACCGATGTCGCAGCCCTCGTGGTCGGCATCGAGGATCTGGTGCGCCGCACGGTCGGGCCGCAGGTCGAAGTGCGAACCTCGTCTTCCTCCGGGCTGTGGTCCACCCTGGTCGATCCCAACCAGCTTGAGAACGCATTGCTCAACTTGTGCATCAATGCGCGCGATGCCATGCCCGGCGGCGGCATCATTCGGATTTCTAGCGCCAATGTCACCCTGTCGGACCGACAGGCGCGTGAGCAGGACCTGGAGCCGGGAGAATACGTCGAAATCAGTGTATCGGACACCGGCACCGGCATGACACCGGCCGTCGTCGAACGCGCCTTCGACCCGTTCTTCACCACCAAGCCGATCGGAGAGGGCACCGGGCTCGGCCTGTCCATGATCTATGGTTTCGCGCGTCAGTCCGGTGGACAGATCGGTATCGCGACGCAGCCCGGGCAAGGCACCATCATGCGCCTCTACCTGCCGCGACACGAGGGGACGGAGGCGCTCGCCGCCGTTGCAGCGCCCGCTCCCGAACAGGAACCGGCCGCCGAACGATCGCGGCGAACCGGCCGGATCCTCGTCGTGGACGACGAACCGACGGTGCGGATGCTCGTGGTCGAAGTCGTGGAGGAGTTGGGCTATCGGGTCATGAAGGCTCACGACGGACCCAGCGCCATGCGGATCATCGAAAGCGGACAGCCGATCGACCTGCTGATAACCGACGTCGGCTTGCCCGGAGGCATGAACGGGCGGCAGATAGCCGATGCCGCACTGGCCCGCCTGCCCGCGCTCAAGGTGCTGTTCATCACCGGCTATGCAGAGCAGACCGTGATGAGCAACAACCAGCTGGCGCCGAACATGGCGATCATGACCAAGCCGTTCGCAATGGAGGCGCTGGCGAACCGAATCCGTGAAATAGCCGATTAGAGAGGGATGGCTTCAAGGGGAACCATCCTTCGCTCGTACTGAAGATGCCCGGTGCGGTGATCGCCCTCAGGCCACGCTTCCGGGCCGGCCTTCAAATCATAATTATCATATGAAACGTTCTTGTCCGGCCTGCCACGCGCACTACGATGGCATTGCGCGACGGCGCAACGAAAAGGACAAGGACGGTTTCGTGGCAGGGTCTTCCCATCTCACAGTCGATGAACCGGCGACCCAGCTGGGCCGGAACCTGACATACGGGCTGCTCGACAATATCGGCCGCGCCATCGTCACCGGCCGGTTCGAGAACCAGGTCTTCCCGACCGAGGCGGAACTCGCCAAGCAGCACGGTGTCAGCCGGTCGGTGACGCGCGAAGCGGTGAAGATGCTGACCGCCAAGGGGCTCCTCAGCGCTCGCCCGCGTCAGGGCACGACGGTTCAGCCGACATCGTCGTGGAATCTGTTCGATACCGATGTGCTGCGCTGGATGCTGGAACGCCGGCTTTCGCTAGACCTGCTGCGCCAGTTCAACGAACTGCGCGTGGCAGTGGAGCCCGAGGCCGCAGCCCTCGCCGCCCGCGTCGCGGGTGAGGACGATATCACGCGCATCGACGACGGCCTGCGCCGCATGCAAGCGGCCGAGCGGGGCCTGGATGACCCACTGGAGGCCGACATAGCCTTCCACGTCGCAGTGCTGCGGGCCTCGAAGAACCCGTTCTACATCCAGTTACGCGACGTGGTCGGCACCGCGCTGCGCACCTCGATCCGCTTCACCAATCGGATCAAGGGACGCACGGCGGACGTTGCCGAACACGCCAAGGTACGCGATGCCATCGCCTCTCGGGATGCGAGCGCCGCACGGGTCGCGATGCGCACGATCATCGGCGACGTGCTGGTACTGGTCGAGGACCGCCTGCCCTCCATCGACCGAGCAGCCGAGCCCCCACGCACCGCCGGAGATTAATGGCCGTAGGATGGAACTACAGTTCCAGTTCACATGTCAAACAGGAACATCGCCAAGTATCTGCACGCGAAAACCGGACCGGACTTGGGGGAAATAGTCCCAGGTCGCCGAGTGTTGCGTGCAGCGGTTGTCCCAGAACGCGATCGAATGCTGCGCCCAGGAGAAGCGGCACTGGAACAGCGGATGCTTCACGTGATCGAACAGGTAGCCGAGCAGCGCGTCGCTTTCGGCGCGCGGCAGACCTTCGATATACGTGGTGTATCCCTTGTTGACATAGATGGCCTTGCGGCCCGTAGCCGGATGCGTGCGGATCACAGGATGCGTGCTGCGCGGCAGCTTCATGCCCTCCGGCGTGATGCCGCCGAAGCCGACCACCGCGTCATGAACCGCCGTCAACCCGTTAAGATGCGCCTTCATCCGGTCTGAAAGCGCATCGTAGGCGGCATACATGTTGGAAAACGCGGTATCCCCGCCCACCGGCGGCACCGTGTGGAGGTAGAGCACCGAACCCAGCGGAGGCTCGGCATCGCAGCTCATGTCCGAATGCCAGTCCTCGCCCGCGACGAAAGTGGAATCCCCGTCGGCGTGCATGACCGTGATTTCGGGGTGTCCCGGCTGCTGCCAGGGCTTGGTGCTGGGCGCGATGTGGATGCCGCCGAAGTAATTGGCGAAGCGCTTGTGCGCCGTATGGTCGATGGGCTGATCGCGAAAGAAGATCACTAGCCGATCCTCCAGCGCGCGGTGCAGTTCCTCCACCTCCAGATTGGAGAGCGGCTGCGTGAGGTCCACACCCGAGACCACCCCGCCCATGCCGGGGGTGAGCGGGGTCACCGTAATCGCCGAATATTCCACCTTGTGCGTCCCTTCCTTCATCAGATGATCGGCCATTCGCTGACCAGCGGCAATCCCGAACGCCCGAGCACCGCTTCCGCCATCGCCTGCCCCTCGGTCCAGAGCGCGTCCTCGTCGATGAGAGTGCAGCGATGATCGGCCACCACACGCACGCCATCGACCCAGACCGAATCGACGCCCCGCCCATCGGCGGAGGCGACCAGCTGCTCGACCGGATTGTTGAGCGGCACCCATTCCGGGCGCCGGATGTCATGCGCGACGATGTCCGCCTTCATGCCGACCGCCAGAGCGCCGATGCTGTCCGACAGCCCGAGCACTTTCGCGCCGTTCAGCGTCGCCATCTCCAGCGCTGCGTGCGCGGGGAACAGCGAACGGTCCTCGCGCGCGTCGCGGAACAACGAGGCCATCAGCGCCATGACGCGCATCATGTCGTGGTTGTCCGCGCCGTCGGTTCCAAGCGCGATATTGACGCCCGCCGCCGCCATTTCCGGAAACAGCCCGCGCCGCGTCACGCCGTAGCCGCCGCGCAGGGCCGCATCGGGGCAGTGTGTGACATTGGCTCCGCTCGTCGCGACCAGTTCGGCTTCGCGCGCATCGATGTGGACCATGTGGACGAGGTTGAGATGCGGCCCCAGCACGCCAAGGTCGGACAGATGCTCGACCGCGCGCTTTCCGGTCTGGGCAAGATACCATGCGGAATCGCCGGCGACAGGGCTCATGTGCGCGGAGACCCCGGTGCCGGTTCGCCGGGCGAGATCGGTCACGCACCGCCACAAGGCGTCGGTCGCGGTCATGTGGCCGATGAGGTTGGGCCAGGCGGCAATGCGGCGACCATCCTGCGGGTATGCCTCCAGATCGCGCTCCAGCGCCGCGAAAGCGTTCCGGGTGAGCGCCTCTGCATTGGCGGCCGGGTCCCAGGCGCGATCCTCGGTCCAGCGGCCGACCCGCCCCCGAATGCCGGTTTCTGCGATTGCTGCCATGACCTCGTCGAAGGCGATGACCGTGCCCGCCTCCAGGAAGGTCGTCGTGCCGGTACGCAGCATCGCCGCGATGGCCAGTTTCGCCGCAACCGCCTGTTCGGCGGGCGCGTGGTCCTTGTAAAGGGGGATCACCCAGCGGCCGAGCGTCTCGTCGAACGGCAGGTCGCCGGGAATGAAGCCCCGGATGAGCGTCTCGGTGAGGTGGACATGGGCATTGACGAAGCCCGGCGTCAGCAGGAACCGGGAGCCATCCACCACTTCGCGCGCCTCGATCCCGGCCAGATCGGCGGCCTTCCCCACGGCGACGATGCAGTCACCCGAAAAGGCGATGCCACCGTTACGGATGACGCGGCGCTCGGCGTCCATCGTGATGACGGTCGCGCCGGTGATGATGGTGTCTGCCTGCATGCGTCCCCGCCGTGGTGATGGCTGCGACTATAGCTCAGGTGCCGGGCGGCACTTGAGCGAGCGCGGCAGTTTTGTTGATCGCCCCCGTAATCGTCAGATCCGCAATCTTCAGCCAGGCAATGTCGAAGTCTGCCGCAACCCTTCGCCAAGGGCCAGCGCCGCCGAAGTCGCGAGATTCATCGAGCGAACCTGCGGACGCATGGGAATACGCACGCGGGCATGGCATGCATCGGCGACCGATGGGGGAACGCCTGCGCTTTCCTTTCCAAACAACAGCACGTCGTCAGGCAGGAAGCTGAACTCGTAGGCGGATTCGCTGCTCTTGGTCGTGAACAGCACCAGCCTGCTTTCGCCGACCGTGCCTCTGAACGCCTCGAAATCGGCATGGCGCGTCACGCTGACGTGATCGATGTAGTCCATCGCCGTGCGGCGCACGCGGCGGTCGTCCCACTCGAAGCCCATCGGCTCGATGAGGTCCACACCGACACCGAAACAGGCGCACAGGCGAAGGACGGCGCCGACGTTGCCGGCGATTTCCGGTTCGAATAGAGCAATGCGCATCGGCCGCTAATAGGCACCGCTGCATGTTTCGCGCAAGCCTGCGCTCAGCGCTCAGCGCCAGGCGAAGCCCAGCGCTTTCTGGATGGCGACGTAATCCCCTGTCAGGGCGGCACGCGCTGAGACGAGGTCCTGCTCGGCGCGGTTGAGGTCGTTGCGAGCGCTGAGCGCGGCGATTCTCGTTGCTGTCCCAGCCTGATAGCGGCTCTGCGCCAGCCGTTCGGTCAGAGCCGCCTTGTCCCGCACGCGCGCCAGCGAGGCGACGGTCACGCGGGCTTCGCGGAACCGTGCAAGGGCGTCTTCCGCGTCCTGCAGGGCCGACAGGACGGTGCCGTCGTAGCGGGCCTCCGCCTCGTCACGGGTCGCCCTGGCCTGCCCGACTTTCGCCTTGGTGCGGCCGAAATCGAGGAAACTCCAGCTCAGCTGCGGCGCGCCGACCGCCACGAAATCATCGAGATTGCCGAGATCGCTGATCTTGGTGCCGCCGATGCCGATGAGGCCCATGAACGACAGGCGCGGGAAGCGGGCGGCCTCCGCCTGGCCGATTTTCGCGGTATCGGCGGCCAGCGTACGCTCGGCAGCGCGAATGTCGGGACGGTGCGCAAGCAGCACCGCAGGGTCACCCACCGGCACCAAGGCGGGGGGTAAGGGTATCTCACCGGCCGCCGACAGGTCCGCATCGACCGCGCCGGGCTG
>NZ_BAAILP010000114.1:157848-167719 GCF_054589055.1 Novosphingobium sp. 11B
CGAAGCGCTGGCGGGTGAGCGCCAGCATGTCCGTCTGCATCGCCACCGACTGCTCGCCCAGCGCGATGCGCTGCTGGCGGTCACGCAAGTTCAGGTAGTTCTGCGCGACGTTGGCGGAGATGCTGACCTGCACGTCGGCAAGGCTCGCCTCGGTGCCTTCCATCTGTGCGCGCGCGGCTTCGACGGTGCGGCGCTGGCCGCCAAACAGGTCGATCTCCCAGCTCGCGTCGAAGCCGAGGTTGTAAAGGTTGAGGTCGCTGCTGGAACTGCCGCTGCTGTCGCTGGACCCCAGGCTCGCCCCGGGAATGTGCGCGTGGGCATAGAGGGCGGAGGCGCTCGCCTTGGGTGCGCTGTTCGCGCGCTGCTCGCCCAGCGCGGCCCGGGCCTGCCGCAACCGGGCTTCGGCAGCGCGAATGTCGGTGTTGCTGGCAAGAGCGCGGGTGATCAGGGCGTCGAGCTGTGGATCGCCGAGGGTCTTCCACCAGTCGGCGACCGGCGGCGCGCTGGTCGTGCCCGCATCGGCGCGCACGAAGGCCGCGCCAGCGGCATCCGATGCCGTCTTTGGCGGCCCGGCATAGTCGGGGCCGACGGTGCAACCGGCCAGCAAGCCGGTGGCGAGGGAAAGCAGCAGAATCTGGGAACGCATGGTCTTCCTCAATGTCCGGACGCCAGCGGCGCGTTCTTGGGCAGCGGGCGCAGGAAAAGCACGAGCGGGATCACGAACACGATCCCCACCGACATGATCCAGAACATGTCGCTGTACGTCATCGTCAGCGCCTGGGTCTGGATCGTCGCCGCGATCGAGCGCAAGGCGCCGCTCCCCTGCCCGGCAACGTAGTCCTGCACCGCCAGCGAGTTGGCGTTGAGGCTCTCCTCGAGCCTGCGGCTATGCAGCCACAGCCGCTGGTCCTGGATGATGGCGATCCCGGCCAGAGCGAACGAACCGCCCAGGTTGCGCGCGGAATTGTAGAGCCCCGAGGCGTCGCCCGCCTGCTCCGGCGGCACCGATCGGATCGCCGCCTGATTCAGGAACATCATGCAGAACACGGTGCCCATGCCGCGCAGCAGCTGGGAATCGGTGAAATCCGAACTGTCAGACGTGGCAGTCAGCCCGGTCTCCAGCCAGGCGCTGAGCGCCAGGATGCACAGCCCGAGGCAGACGGAAATGCGGATGTCCACGTTGCGCAGCAGCCAGGGCGTGATCGGCATCATCAGCATCACCGGAATGCCCGAGAGCATCACCACCTGCCCCGCCTGCAGCGAATTGTACCCGGCGATGGTCGCAAGGAACTGCGGGATCGCATAGGACGTGCCGTAAATCACCATGCCGACCACGGTGACCATGGCGACGACGCTGCCGAACTGCCGGTTGAGCAGGAGGCTCAGCCGGATGACGGGCTTGCGAGCCGCCACCTGCCCAAGCCCCAGCAAGGCGAAGCCCAGCAGCGAGATCAGCGTCAGGGTGATGATCAGCGAGGATTCGAACCACTGTTCGCGCTCTCCCTCTTCCAGCACGACCGTCAGCGCGCCCAGCCCCAGCGCAAGGCCGAGGATGCCGAGCCAGTCCGCCTCGCGGATCAGGTGCAGCTTGGCCGGCTGGTGCGGGATCGCGAGGAGCAGCAGCGTCACCAGCGCGATGCCGACCGGCAGGTTCAGGAAGAAGGCGTAGTGCCAGCTCACGTTCTCGGTCAGCCAGCCGCCGAGCACAGGGCCGACCACCGGCCCCAGCAGCGCGGTCGCACCGAACAGGGCGTTGCCTACCGGTTGCTGCGCGCGAGGCAATCGTGTCGCCACGATCGTCATCGCCGTCGGGATCAGCGCTCCGCCGGTGAAGCCCTGCCCGATGCGGCCGGCGATCATCATCGGCAGCGTCGTCGAAAGACCGCAGACGATCGAAAACAGGGTGAACAGGATCGAGGCGACCAGCAGCAGCGTGCGCAGGCCGAGCAGCCGCTCAAGCCAGCCGGAGAGGGGAATGACGATGATCTCCGCCACCAGATAGGCCGTCGCGATCCACGTGCCCTCGGTGCCGCTGGCGCCGATTTCGCCCTGGATCGTCGGCAGTGAACTGTTGACGATCGACACGTCGAGCGTCGCCATGAGCGCACCGAGCGTGCCCGCCGCCACAGCCAGCCAGGCCGCCGCATCGGCGCGCTGTTCAGGTTGAGGCGCGGAAACCGCGTCGTTCACGGCTTGGCGTCCCGGCGTGCCTCTTCCTGAGCGGCGATGCTGCGCTGCGCGCCCTTGGCCGAGATCGTGTCGACAGTGACGACCACCGACAGGCCCGGCACCAACACGCGCCGCGCCTCGGTGCCCGCGTCGATGGCGATGCGCACCGGCACGCGCTGGACGATCTTGGTGAAGTTGCCCGTGGCATTCTGCGGCGGCAGCAGCGAGAACTGCGCGCCCGTACCCGGCGAGATGCTTTCGACGTGCCCGGCGATCTTCGTGCCATCCAGCGCGTCGATCTCGATCGTCGCGGGCTGGCCCGGACGCATCAGGCCGATCTGGGTTTCCTTGAAATTGGCGGTGACGTAGAGCTTGGACAGCGGCACCACCGACATCAGCCGCGTACCCGCCTGCACGAACTGCCCGGCACGCACCGTGCGGTCGCCGATCCGGCCCGCAACGCTGCTCTTCAGCACGGTCGACCCTACGTTGACGTGCGCGGCGGCCAGTTGCGCACGCGCCGCCTCGCCCTGCGCGTCGGCCTGACGGACCTGCGCATTGAGCGAAGCGATCCGGCGCTCGGCCGAAAGCAGCGTGGCGCGCTGTGCATCCGCGACGGCGCGGGCTTTCGCCGCCTGATTGCGCAAGCTGGACAGACGCTCGGCGGTCTCCGCTCCGCTGGCGGCGAGCGGCGCGTAGCGGGCCGCCTCACCGGCAGCGAAGCGTGCATCCTGCTCGGCCGAGGCAAGCTGGGCGCGGGCCTGTGCGATGGCGGCTTCCTGCTCGCTGATCGTGGCGCGCACATTGTCGGCATTGGCCTTGGCGACGTCGATCTGGGCCTGATACTGCTGCGCCTGCGCATCGTAGTCGCGCGGGTCGATGCGGACGAGCGGCTGGCCCACCTTCACATCCTGGTTGTCACCGACGAGGACTTGCTCGACATAGCCGGAAATCTTGGGAGAGATGGTGACGGCGTCAGCCTGGATATAGGCGTCGTTGGTGTTCTGCTCGAATTTGCCGTAGATCTGGTACTGGGCCAGCCACAACCCGCCCGCCACCAACACCAGAACACCCGCCGCCAGCAGACCACGACGCACACCCGGGCGCTTGAGCGGTGGCACCCGTTCCGGTCCCTGATTCGCGGCAGACTGCCCCTGCGATTCGCTCAAATCCGTTGCCATCAGTCGAAATCCATACCGTTATTGCTGCATCGCAGCGGCGATTGGGCTCGCACTTGCACCTAAGCGCGATGTATGGCAACACCATTTTATATGGTCCCACACTATTTCTCGTCATGAGCATCGAGCAAGAAATCCTCGAAGAGATGCGCGATCTGCACCAGCGGATGCATCGCCTGTTCAACGATCGCGTGCGCGAGCGGGGCACGTCGCTTGCGCAGCTCAAGCTGCTGATGCTGCTGGATCGCGCCGGGCCGATCCGCTCGACCGACATCGCCGACACCCTCAATCAGGCGCCGCGCACGGTGACCGAGGCGGTGGATGCGCTGGAACGCGATGGCCTGGCGATGCGCACGCCCGATCCGAACGATCGCCGCGCGAAGCGGATCAGCCTTACGCCGGCCGGGGCGGTGGTGGTGCAGGAAGTCGCGCCTTACCGAGATGCGTTCGCCGCCGAGTTCTTCGAGACTCTTCCGGCAGCGGACATGGCAGAGTTCCTGCGCATCCTGAAAACGCTGAACGACCGGATCATCGAGATGGGCGCGCCGGTCGGCCTGATCCCGGGTGCAGCCTCAGGTCAGTAAGGCAACCGTCAGAGCCGCGATCGTGCCGGTGCACATCACCGCAATGCACAAGATGCGGAATTCGCAGGCGCAAAATACGGATTCCAAACCGTCCATAGCCTCTCTCCATGCCGCCTCATTCTTGAGTGCGTCACGGAGAGTACCATGGGCGGCGATTGCTCGCCAGCGCTGGGTGAGCGATCAGCCACGCATCGCGGCGGCGTTGGCTTACGCCTGTGCTCCGCTCTTGCGCGCGAAGAGGCCGAAGCCCGCGATGACCGCGTAGCATAGCGCCGGAAGCACCAGCGCCACGCCGAGATTACCCCCGGCCGCGTCGGCGATCGCGCCGGTCGCCAGCGGCACGATCGCACCGCCGCAGATCGCGACGTTGATGATGCCCGACCCGTCCGCCGCACGCATGCCCAGCTTGTCGCAGGCGAGGCTGAAGATGGTCGGGAACATGATCGAGTTCATCAGCCCCACCGACAGCAGGGCATAGCCCGAGACATGGCCGCTGGACGTCACCGAAAGCGCGATCAGCGCGATCGCCGCGCAGGCATTGAAAGCCAGCACGATGCCGGGGTTCAGCACGCGCAGCACCGCCGAACCGATGAAGCGGCCGACCATCGCGCCGCCCCAGTAGAGGCCGATCAGCTTGCCCGCCGACTGCTCGGGCAGCGCCATCACATGGTCCTGCATCAGGTAGCTGACGATGAGCGAGCCGATCGAGACTTCCGCACCGACGTACAGGAAGATGCAAAGCGCGCCGTAGCCGAAGCGCGGGCGCTTCAGCAGGTCGAAGCCCGCAAAGCCGCCGGTGTCCCCGTGCTTCTCGACCAGGAGACGATTGCGGAACATCCACACGGCTCCCGCGACGATCGCCAGGGCGACCGCGATGCCCAGATAGCCATGCACGATCGCGGCACTTTCCGCGCGGCGATAGGCGTCGAGCGCCTCTCCGGTCAGGTCATGGGCGGACACCTTGGCCAGACTGCCGAGGATCAGCACCGACCCCGCGATCGGGAAGATCGTGGTGCCCAGCGAGTTGAACGCCTGCGCGAACGTCAGGCGCGAACTGGTGGTTTCCGGCTTGCCGAGCAGGCTGATCAGCGGGTTCGCCACCACCTGCACGATCACGACCCCCGCCGCGAGCACGAAGTACGCGGCCAGGAACAGCCAGTAGCTCGCGGTCTGCGAGGCCGGGATGAACGCCAGGCAGCCCGCGATCATGATCACCAGACCGGCGGCCGCGCCGCGCATGTAGCCGACCTTACGCACCAGCATCGCGCCCGGAATGCCGATCACCGCATAAGCCGTGAAGAAGCAGAACTGCACCAGCATCGCCTGCGTGTAGCTGAGCGTGAACAGTTCCTTGAGCTTGGGGATGATCACGTCGTTCAGGCTGGTGATGCCGCCGAAGATGAAGAACAGCGCCATCACGAAATAGCGCAGCTCGGCCGCATCGACGTGGCCTCCGGGCACTTCCTCGGCGAATTGCGGATCACTGCTGGTGGACGGCGCCATCGCCATGACTGGGGATTCCTTGTGCTGCGTGTCGGGAGCGGTCGTAGATCAAGCGGGGGTTTCTGCAAGGCCGGTCGCGGAGGAGGGTGCGACCGGCCTTGCTGGGAGGATCAACCCTCCCAAAGCTCTCCGCCCGGCCGCGCCGCCACGGGTTCGCCCGGCTTTTGCGCCGAAGCGACTGCAAGGAATCCGCTCACTGTCCCCTCCCGCTCTGCCGGCGCGCTTGAAGATTGCGCCTGACGTTTGATCTGCTGCATATGTATTTCCAAAAAACAGCGCTGTCATTAAAAAAGATGCTTGCGATTGCAGGTAGAACGTGACCGCTAACAGGATTGCTTGATACAACGCTGTCTTCATACTGAACCCGCTTCCCGCGTGATGGCGATTGCCTTGCATTCGGGCGGGCTTGGTGAAACAGAGGCCATGCACAAAGCCAATCTGAGGACGCACCGGGGGAAATGAAAAAGGTCACCATCATGGACGTTGCCCGTCAGGCGGGCGTCTCGATGAAAAGCGTCTCCCGGGTTATCAACAACGAAGCGAGCGTCCGCCCCGACCTCAAGGCCAAGGTCGACAAGGCCGTCGCCGAACTCGGTTACCGCCCCAACTTCGCCGCGCGAGCGCTGGCGGCCGGGCGCTCGTTCTTCCTCGGCATCCTGTTCGACAACCCAAGCCCGGGCTACACCCTCCAGATCCTCAACGGCGCTTATGCCGCCTGCCGCGCGGCGGGCTTCCAACTTGTCATCGAGAGCGTCGACACCTCGGCCAGCGACATCCGTGAGACCATGGACGGCCTGCTCGCCAGCGCTCGCCTGGACGGCATGGTCGTCACCCCGCCCGCCTGCGACAACGCGGCCGTGATCGCCGCCCTCGACGCGCGCAAGCTGCCCTACGTCCTGCTCGCCCCGATCCGCGACAATCCCGAAGTCGCCAGCGTCCGCTCGAACGACGCGGCGGCGGTGCACGACCTCGTCCGCCACCTCTGGGGCCTTGGCCACCGCAGGTTCGGCCTCATCGACGGCCCGGCGACGCATGGCGCGAGCCAATGGCGGCGCGAAGCTTTCGTCGCCGCGCTGGAGGAACGTGGCCACGCCCCGTCCGATATCGTCACCGCCACCGGCGAGTTCACGTTTTCCTCCGGGATCGGCGCTGGCCTGCAGATCATGCGCGCGCCCCAGCCGCCGACCGCGATCTTCGCGGAGAACGACGACATGGCTGCCGGTGTTTTCGCCGCCGCCGCGCAGCTGGGCGTCAAGATACCCGATGACCTCTCCGTCGTCGGCTTCGACGACAGCTGGATCGCCCGCAGCGTCTGGCCGGAACTGACAACGATGCGCCAGCCTATCTTCGAAATGGCCGAAGAAGCCGTGCGGCTGCTCCTCGACTTCAGGAAGACCAGCGAAGTCGGCAAGAAAACCTTCGATTGCACCCTGGTGACGAGGGGATCGACCGCGCCCCCTCGCCGCTGAAGGCGCTCAGTCCTCCAGGAAAAGTTCGGCGGCGGCGTCGATGATGGCGTCGGCGTCGAGACGGTAAGTCCGGTAGAGATCGTAGAGGTCCCCCGTCTGCCCGAAGCGGTCGGTGCCGAGCGGGCTGACGCGCATGCCCTTGACCCCGCCCAGCCACGACAGCGCCCCCGGCGAGCCGTCCAGCACCGTCACCAGCCCCGCCCCCGGCGCCAGCGCGCCCAGCAAGGTCTCCGCATGGCTCGGCGCCTGCTTCTGCCCGTTCCAGCGCGCCGCCCGCCGCGCCGACCAGCCCCGATGGAGCAGGTCCGGCGAGGTCACGTTGAGCAGGCCGATACCCGGCAGATCCTCCGCCAGTTGCTCCCACGCCGCCAGCGCTTCGGGTGCCACGACGCCGGAGAAGGCGATCGCCGCCTGCGCGTCCGGACCCGGCTTCTTCAGCCAGTATCCGCCCTTCAAGGCATCGGCCTGCCAGTCGTCGTTCTCGCGCGACACCTGCGGGATCGCGCGGGTGGAGAGGCGCAGGTAGACCGAGCCGCCGTCCTCGCGCTGCATGTGGTCGAACGACCAGCCCATGATGAGCGCCAGTTCGTCGGCGAAGGCGGGGTCGAAGGCTGTCAGCCCCGGCTGGCCCATGCCTATCAGCGGCGTGTTGATCGACTGGTGCGCGCCGCCCTCCGCCGCCAGCGTCAGGCCCGAGGGCGTGCCCACCAGCAGGAAGCGCGAGTCCTGATAACAGCCATAGTTCAGCGCATCGAGCCCGCGCGAAATGAACGGATCGTAGACCGTCCCCACCGGCAGCAGCCGCGTGCCGAAGTGCGGCCCGGCCAGCCCCAGCGAGGCGAGCATGATGAAGAAGTTGTTCTCGGCGATGCCCAGTTCGATGTGCTGGCCCGCCCCGTGCGCCGACCACTTCTGCGCCGAGGGGATCTTCGCCTTCTGGAACACGTCGGCCAGTTCCTGCCGCCGGAACAGTCCGCGCTGATTGACGAAGCCGCCGAGGTTGGTGGTCTGCGTGACGTCGGGCGCGGTGGTGACGATGCGGTCGGCCAGTTCCTCGCCCGACTTGGCGATGTCGAGCAGGATGCGTCCGAAGGCCGCCTGCGTTGATTGCTCCGCGCCTTCGGGCGCCGGCAGCGCGGGCACGGCAACCATCGGCGCCAAGGGCTCGGCGGGTTTGCGGGCGATCGGGCTGGCCTTGACGAAGGCGTCGAGCGCGGCGGCGGCATTGTCGCCAAGGCCGCCCCAGGGTTCCCATTCCTGCCCTTCCGGCACGCCCATCAGGGTGCGGAACTGCTCCATCTGGGGTGGGTTCATCATGCCCGAATGGTTGTCCTTGTGCCCCGCCAGCGGCAACCCGTGACCCTTGACGGTATAGGCGATGAACAGCGTCGGCCGGTCATCGTCGCAGGCATCGAAGGCGTCGATGAGGCTCTCGATGCAGTGGCCGCCAAGGTTCGTCATCAGCGCCGCCAGCGCATCGTCGTCGTAGCTGTCCAGCAGCTTGCGAACTTGCGCCTTGCCGCCGATGTCGGCCATCAGCCGCGCGCGCCACGCCGCGCCGCCTTGATAGGTGAGCACCGCGAAATCGGCATTGGGGCACTGGTCGATCCATTCCTCGATCGCCTTGCCGCCGGGCTTTGCGAAAGCCTCGCGCTGCAGCTTGCCGTACTTGAGCGTGACGACGCGCCAGCCGCAGGTCTCGAAGATGTCGTCGAAGCGGCGGAACATGCGGTCCGCCGTCGTGCTGTCGAGCGACTGGCGGTTGTAGTCCACCACCCACCAGCAGTTGCGCAAGTCGTGCTTGTAGCCTTCGATGAGGCATTCGTAGATGTTGCCCTCGTCGAGTTCGGCATCGCCCATCAGCGCGATCATCCGCCCCGCGTCTTCCTCGCGCACTTGACCATGCGCGACGAGATAGTCTTGCACCAGACTCGAGAACGCCGTCACCGCGACGCCGAGGCCGACCGAGCCGGTCGAGAAGTCCACGGGGATCGTGTCCTTGGTGCGCGAGGGGTAGCTCTGCACGCCGCCGAGGCCGCGAAAGCGCTCCAGCTTCTCGCGCGTCTGCTCGCCCAGCAGGTAGTGGATCGCGTGGAGCACCGGCCCCGCGTGGGGCTTCACCGCCACCTTGTCCTGCGGGCGCAGCGCATGGAAGTAGAGCGCGGACATGATCGCCGTCATCGAGGCGCAGCTGGCCTGATGCCCGCCGACCTTCAGGCCAACGCGCTTGGGGCGCAGGTGGTTGGCGTTGTGGATCGTCCATGCCGAGAGCCACAGCAGCCGCTTCTCCAGCGCCTCCAGCGTCGCGACAAGGTCGGCGCGGGTCTGGGTGATCGTGTCGGCCATCTGCTCATGCTCCCTGAATGGCGCTCGAGCGCCATCGCGGCAGAATACGCTCGGCGGGCTGCGCATGTCCTTGCGTGTTCGGCCTCTCAGCGCGTATCCATTGGCAGAACCTGCCGATAATTCCACAATGGACGCCATAATCATGCCATCACCGCTGGACTCGATTGACCGCCGGATTCTCGACGAGCTGCAGTCCGACGGACGCATCACCAATCAGGAACTGTCGGAGCGGGTCGGCCTGTCCCCCTCCCCCTGCCTGCGCCGCCTCAAACAGCTGGAAGGCGAAGGCGTGATCACCCGCTACGTCGCGCTGGTCGATCCCGAGACGGTAGGTCTTGGCGTCACCGCCTTCGTCCGCGTGCGGCTCGATCAGCAGGATGACCGCCACCTGGAAGCCTTCGAAACCGCGATCATGCAGTTTCCCGAGGTCATGGAATGCTACCTGATGACCGGGGAGGCGGACTATCAGTTGCGGCTGCTGGTGCCTTCGCTGGGCACTTTCGAGGATTTCCTGCGCAACAGGCTGACGCGGATCGAGGGCGTCTCGCAAGTCACCACCAGCTTCGCACTAAGGCCGGTGGTGTACCGGACTAAAATCCCGGTGTGATGACGGCAGGGACGT
>NZ_BAAILP010000114.1:167964-186057 GCF_054589055.1 Novosphingobium sp. 11B
CACCCCTTCGACCTTGGTGCTCAACACCGCCTGTCCGTTCTCGATGCGGATGTGGTTGTCGTCGCCTACCGGAATGTCGCCGAGATCCGGCACGTCGAGCGGCTGGACCGGGCCATCCGGATCGGCAGCCTTGCGCGGCGGCGGCGCGGCCTTCTCGCCCAATGCCTCGCGCATGAAGTCGCGCCAGATGCGCGCCGGGACGGTGCCGCCGGAGACCCCGTTCAGCGGCGAATTATCGTCCTTGCCGACCCAGACGCCGACGACGAGATCACCCGAATAGCCCACGAAGAGCGCATCGCGGTTCTCCTGACTGGTGCCGGTCTTGCCGAAGTTCGGCGCCTGCAGCATGGCCGCACGGCCCGTGCCGCGATTGACGGTGGCGCGCAGCATGCCCTCGATCGCCTCGTGATCATGCTTCGAGAGCGAGCGCTTGCCGTCGAGCAACCAGTCGAACCAGCCCGCCTCCGGCACCGGGAAGGCGCGCGGCTCGACCGGGAAGCTGTTGGCGGCGACACCCGCATAGGCGGAGGTCAGTTCCAGCAGCGTCATCGTCGCGGTGCCGAGCGCCAGACTGGGATCGCCCATCGGCAGCGGCGAAGACACGCCGAGCCGCCGCGCCATGTCGATCACCGACTCGTCCCCGACCCGGTTGAACAGCCGCACCGCCGCGACGTTGCTGGACCGCGCAAAGGCATCCTCCAGCGTGATCGTCGGCGAATAGGCCCCGCCGGCGTTCTGCGGGCGGTAGGAGCCGGTATCGATCGGCGTGTTGGGGATCGTATCCTCGGGGCTCATCCCGGACTTGATCGCGGCGAGGTAGACGAACAGCTTGAAAGTCGAGCCTGGCTGGCGGCGCGCCTGCGTGACGCGGTTGAACGGGCTTTGCGAATAGTCCCGCCCGCCGACCATGGCGACGACCTCTCCGTTGCGGCGCATGGCCACGAGCGCGACCTGCGTGCCTGCAGGAACCTGCCGGGTGGCGCGGTGCGCGGCGGCTTGCAGGCGCGAATCCAGCGTGGTGCGATAGGACTCGGCGTGGCCCGCCGCTTCGAGCTGGCGCGCCTGCGGCAGCGCCCAGTCGGCGAAGTAGGTGCCGGTCGGAAGCTCGGCCCGGTTGCGCACGTCGAGACGGGGCGTGGATACGGCCTTCGCGTGCTGCGGAGTCATGTATCCCGCATCGGCCATGGCTTGCAGGACCACCCTCATCCGCTTTTCGGACGCGGCGAAGTTGTTGGTCGGCGCCAGGCGCGAGGGAGCCTTCATCAGCCCCGCCAGCAGCGCCGCCTGCCCCTCGGTCAGCTTCTCGGGCTGGCGATGGAAGTAGTGCAGCGAGGCCGCGCGGATGCCGTAGGTGTTGTCGCCGAAGTAGGCGTTCGAAAGGTAGCGCTCGAGGATCTCGTCCTTGGTCAGCCATGCCTCCAGCCAGAACGCGATCAGCATCTCGCGCCCCTTGCGCGTGAGGCTGCGCTCCGAACTCAGGAAGGTGAACTTGGCCAGCTGCTGCGTGATCGTGGAGCCGCCCTGCGTATTCCCGCCGGTCACGTTGCTGAGCGCGGCGCGGGCAATGCCGCGCGGGTCAATGCCCCAGTGCGAGTAGAACCGCCGGTCCTCGATCGCCAGGAACGCCTGCACGACGTGCGGCGGCAGGTCCTTTACCTTGACCGGATCGTCGGTGACCGCGCCGTTGCGGGCGATCGGCGTACCGTCGGCGGCGAGCAGGGTGATCTCGGGCGGCGCGATCGGCTGGAGCGACTTGGACAGCGGCGCGGTGACCGCGAGATAGCCCACGGTCAGCACGAACAGCGCCAGAACCCCCGCGAAAGTGCGGACGATGCGCTGCTTCCACGTCCAGCGGTGCCACGGCAGAAGCCGCCACAGCCATGCCAACAGTCGGCGCAGCCAAGTGCGCCACCCCCTGCCTTCGGGCAAGGGGGTCTCGACGAGCACGTTGTCCAGTTCGGGCTCGCGGGGGTCGGCGGCTATATGGCGGGAAAGCTCCATTGCCGCCTGCGTTTAGCTGATTCTCCCGGCAAACGCATCCGCGGTTTCGACGAAAGGCGTACAGCGCCCTGCCATCGTCGTCAGGTCGCCTTTTCGGGATAGGGCATGATGATCGTGCCGTCGGGCGCGGCGGTGAAGGTCGTCTGCGTCGGATAGGGGATCACAATGCCCTCCTGCGCGAACCGCTTGACGATCGCCACCATCAACCGGTCGCGCAAGGGGTGGGCGATGCCCCAGTCCTTGCCGGGCACGTCCACCAGCAGGCTGAAATCGAGCGAACTGGCGCCGAAGCTCTCGAAACCGGCGCGCGATGCCTTGCCGCCTTCCGCCTCGACAAGCTCGGTCAGGATGCCCGGAATGCGCGCCAGCGTCTCCGGCGGGGTCTCGTAGGCGACGCCGATGGTGAACGGCAGGCGGATGTGGTCGCGCCCGCTGACGTTCAGGATCTCCTTGTCGAGCAGGTTCTTGTTGGCGATGATCCGCAGTTCGCCGGTATAGGCGCGGATGCGGGTGGACTTGAGGCCGATCGCCTCGATAACGCCCGAACTGGTGCCGAAGCTGATCTGGTCGCCCTTGCTGAAAGGGCGGTCGAAGATGATCGCCAGCGCCGCGAAAAGATCGGCGAAGATGCCTTGCGCTGCCAGACCGATGGCGATGCCGCCCACACCCAGACCCGCGACGAGGCCGGTGACGTTGACGCCGATGTTGTCGAGCAGAACCACCGTCGCCACCGCGAAGACGACCACGCTCACCAGCAGGCGGATGAGGCCCATGGCGTTGATGATCGCCTCGCCCTTGAAGTGCTCGGCCGAAGTCTTGTGCTCGATCGCGCCGAGGATGAACTCGCGCGCCCAGATCGCGCCTTGCAGGACGGCGGCGAGGGTGAAGAAGAAGGTCACCATCCGGTCGATCATCGGCGGCGTCTGCGCGTAGCCGTCGACCGCGCGGATCGCGACCATGATGATGAAATAGTTGGTCGTCTTGGTGACCACCCGGCCGACGATGGTGAGCCAGTCGCCCCGCCCGCGTTCTTCGCGGCACAACCGCGCGCCGAGGCGGCGCAGCGCGTAGAGTGCCGAGACGATGGCCACCGCGATGGCCACCGCGATGATGATCTGCAGCCAGTAGGCCTGGAACCACGCGAAGGTCGAATTCGACAAGTCGCGGACCTGCACGGAAACGTCGGCAATGGGGGACTTTGCGGGAGCCGGAGTGGCGGCGGGGGCGGCTGCCGCTGCGGCGATAGTGGTGATTACGCTCATCGCGTGCTCGTGATCCTGCGTCTGTGGCGCCGGCTGCGGATGGCGACCCGAACCGGCGGATGGGCGACGCTCCCGAAGCGAAACGGAGCGTCGGCGCGGGCTTTTGAAATGAACGGCCCTCGACTTTGTTCCCGTATCGGGACCGCCCGGGCGGGTCAAACCTTGCGGCTTCGCCGCTTATACCCTAAGGGGGTATAGGTATGGCACATCTCGGCAAGGACAATCAGGCGCTCATCATGCGGATACGTCGCATGGTCGGGCAGTTGCAGGCGGTCGAGCGCTCGCTCGTCGAAGGGGAGGACTGCGCGAAAGTGCTGCTGCAGAGCGCGGCGGTCCGCGGCGCGGTCAACGGTTTCATCGACGAACTGATCGAGGACCACCTGCGCACCCACGTCTCCGCGCCCGACCTCTCCGATGCCGAGCGCGAGGACGGCGTACAGGCCGTGATCGCCGCCATCCGCCGTTACGCGAAGTAGAAAGACCGCATCTCCCATGGCTTCCCTGCCTCACCCAACCATTCACGATCATGACTTCCTCGGCGCCTCGCACGACGCCAACGCCCGCCGCACGCAGTGGGTCGTCGTGCTCACCGCCGTCATGATGGTGGGCGAGATCGTCGCCGGATATGCCACCGGATCGATGGCGCTGCTCGCCGACGGGTTCCACATGGCGACCCATGCCGGAGCGCTCGGCGTCGCCGCGCTGGCCTATCGCTATGCTCGCAGGCACCGCCGAAATCCGGCCTTCAGCTTCGGGACCGGCAAGGTCGGTGACCTCGCCGGCTTCGCCTCGGCTCTGGTTCTGGCGCTGTTCGCGGTGGGGATCGGGGCGGAATCAGTGGAACGCCTGCTCAACCCCGGTCCGGTGGCGTTCGGGGACGCCACCATCGTCGCGGTGATCGGCCTGATCGTGAACATCGTCAGCGCCCTGCTGCTCTCCGGCGACCATCACCACCATGGGCACGGGCATGGGCACCATCATGATCACGGGCATCGTCACGGCCACGCGCACAACGACAACAACTTGCGCTCGGCCTACCTGCACGTGCTGGCCGATGCGCTCACCTCGGTCATGGCGATCGTCGCGTTGCTGGCCGGGCGCTATCTGGGCTGGACCTTCCTCGACCCGCTGATGGGCGTGGTCGGCGCGGTCGTCATTGCGCGCTGGTCATGGTCGCTGATGAAGGACACCGCCGCCATCCTGCTCGACCGCACCGACGACCACGTCGCGGAAGAAGTGCGCGAGGCCATCGAAGGCCCCGGCGACGCGCGCATCACCGACCTTCACGTCTGGCGCATCAGCCCCGACGCCCATGCCGCGATCATATCGGCCAGTTCGGCACGCGACCATGGCGAACTGCGCCGCCGCCTCGCGCCGGTGCATGAACTGCGCCACGTCTCGATCGAGCGACATTGAGGGCAGGCGTCGTCCACACCCCTCGTCATTGCGAGCGTAGCGAAGCAATGACGAAAAGGAGTGAGAGCAGGGAAAGGGTGAGCGGGGCCCACGTCAGCTTGCAAACCAGGCGCTATCCTCGCCCGTGGCGGTCGCGTAGCGCTCCAGTTGGCTGTCGAGCCCGGAGAATTCCCAGGTCAGGCGCAAGAACACTGCATCCTCGCCGTGCACCCACAGCCGCGCGGGCGGCCAGTGCGGCTGCCAGCGCAGTTCGTAGACGTCGGCCGTGAACGTGCCCGCAGGAACGGTCAGCACCTCCTTGCCGACATAGGTAACGCCAATCGTGATCGGCAGCGCGACGAGCGAGCTTTCGCCGTTAATGTCGTAGGAACAGGTGACGCTGGGGATCATCCGTTCCGCCCCCGGCTCGTCGGTCCCGCGCGCAAGCGCGATGGCACCGTCGCCCACAAGCGGATGCAGGCCGAGGTAATCGATCCGTCCGGGCAATGTCTGGCTGGTACGCCCGAGGTTCGCCGTCAACGACTCACAATGCGTGGCGTCAGGCGTGAAATAGTACCAGGAACTGCCCGTCAGCTTGCCGTGCTGGACGACGCGCACCTGACCCTCGACCGGGCGCAGATCGGCATCGAGGCTCCACGAGGCATCGCGGGTCAGGGCGCCGTCGCCCATCTCGCAATAGGCGCGGACCGTGCGGCCATCGGCGCGCACGTCGATGCCAAAGTCCTCGATCCCCTGCGGACCATCGGCGTGATGATAGACGATGCGGCCCGCATGACGACGAAGATAAGTCACTGCATTTTCCATCACAGGGCCACGGTCACGGCCTTGGTCTCCAGATAGAGGTCCAGCCCCTCACGCCCGAACTCACGCCCCCAGCCCGACTGCTTGAAGCCGCCGAACGGGATGTTGGCGCCGACCGCACCGTGGGTGTTGACCGAGACATGGCCCGACCGCACCCGCGCCGCCATCTTGTGCGCGGTGGACAGGTCCTGCGTCCAGACACTGCCCGAAAGGCCGAAGTCGCTGTCGTTCGCCATCGCGGCGATGGCGTCGAGGTCGTCGCCCTCGAAGCGCTGGACGGCCATGACCGGGCCGAAGATCTCCTCGCGCACCACGCGCATGTCGGGGGTGGTGTCGGCAACGATGGTGGGTTCGACGAAGTGGCCGGGGCCTTCGGGCGCCTTGCCCCCCGCGACGACGCGCGCCGGGCCTGCCTTCGCCTCCTCGACGAAGCTCATGACGCGGGCCTTCTGCTTGGCGGAGATCAGCGGACCGATCATCGTGTCCGCATGCAGGCCATGGCCGATCTTCATAGACCCGGCGAACGCGGCCATCCCTTCGAGCAGTTCGTCGTAGATATCGGCGTGGACGAAGATGCGCGTGCCCGCCATGCAGTTCTGGCCCTGCAGGAAGAAGGTCGCCATCGCAACGCCCGGCACGGCCTTGGCCATGTCCGCATCCGGGAAGACGATCACCGGCGACTTGCCGCCCAGTTCGAGGCTGACTTTCTTGAGATCGTCGGCGCATTCGCGCACGATCAGCTTGCCCACTTCGGTCGACCCGGTGAACGAGATCTTGGACACCAGCGGATGCTTGACCAGCGCCGCGCCCGCCGTCGCGCCATCGCCGTTGACGATGTTGACGACGCCTTCAGGGAAGCCCGCCTCCATGATCAGACGGCCGAGCACGACGGCGCTGAGCGGCGTCTCCTCGGCGGGCTTGAGGACCACGGTGCAGCCCGCCGCCAGCGCCGGAGCCAGCTTGAGACACGCCATCGAGAGCGGGACGTTCCACGGCACGATCTGGCCGACGACGCCGACCGGCTCGCGCAGGGTGTAGGTCAGCGCCTCTCCCGCCGCGAGGACATGCGCGGGCGGGGTCGTGGTGGTGCCCTCGATCCGCTCCGCCCAGCCCGCGTAGTAATGGAACAGTTCGGCATTGTTGCGGGCGGTCAGGCCAGCGAGCCACATCGGCATGCCGTTGTCGATGACCTCGAGTTCGGCCAGCACTTGCGTGTTGGCCTCGAACAGGTCGGCCAGCTTGCGCAGCAGCCTTGCGCGCTCGAAGTGCGAGAGCTTCGACCACGGGCCGCCGAAGGCCTTGTGGGCCGCGCGGACCGCAAGGTCCACGTCCACCGCATCGCCGAGCGCGAAGTCCGCCAGCGCGGCGCCGGTCGCGGGATCGTGGGTTACGCCCGCCGCGCCGCTTGCGGAAGATACGAACTTGCCGTCGATCAGGAGCGGGAAGTCGCCGCGCAGGACGTCCCAGGTGCCGGGCGAGAGTTCGACGGGGAAATCGGCTGCAGTCAGGGTCATCTTATACTTCCACCTTGCCGGCATCGTAGGCGAACAGGCCCAGCGTTTCCTCGTTGCGGACTTCCTTCTTGCCGAAGTTGTCCGCGTCCTTGCTCTGCAGGCGTTCGGCGTTGGCGTTCGATTCCGCCTGGATGAACGTCGCATGCTCGATGCGCGCGCGTTCGTAGCGTTCGATCGCCTCGGCCACCGTGTCGCTCCCCTCCATCGCACGGGAGAGCACGACCGCGTCCTCGATGGCGCAGGAAGCGCCCTGCCCCAGGAACGGCGTCATCGCGTGCGCCGCATCGCCGAGCAGGGTGATGCAGCCGCCCTGGTTCCACGTCGACAGCGCCGAGCGGGCGTTGATCGCCCATTTGAACAGGCGGTCTTCCTCCAGATGCGCGATCATGTACTGGATCGGCTCGCACCAGCCGGCGAAGACCTGCTGCAGTTCGGCGCGCCTGGCCGGAATCGTCCAACCGTCATCGGTCCAGCCTTCCTCGCGGGCGAAGAAGACGAGGTTGATCTGCGTGCCGCCGCGTAGCGGATACCACACCGCCATGCGCTCCGGCCCGATGAAGTTGCCGGGGTTCTCGGCAAGCTCGCGCAGTTCGGCATCCACCGGCACTACCCCGCGCCATGCGACGTGGCCGGTGAAATGGGCCGAGATCGGCTCGAAAATCCTGCGCACCACCGACTTGAGGCCGTCCGCGCCGACCAGCAGGTCGCCGCGATGCTCGGTGCCGTCCTCCAGCTTCAGCCAGGCTTCTGCGCCGTCATGCCCGGCTTCGGACACGCGGGCCGAGAGATGCAGCTTGCCGCCCAGCTCCCGCGCCGTCTCGACGAGGATCGCGTGAAGGTCGGCGCGGTGCATGTAGAGGTACGGAACGCCGTACTTCTCGCGCATCTGGTTGCCGCGCTCCAGCGTCTTGAGGACACGCCCGTCCTCCCAGTGCCGCACCACCTGCCGCATCGGCTCGCTGCCCGCAGCCTCGATCCTTGGGCCGAGGCCGAGGTACTGCAGCCCCGCCATCGCGTTGGGAGCGAGCGTGACACCCGCCCCCACTTCCCCGAAGCTCTGCGCGCCTTCGAAGACCTCGACCTCGAACCCCTTGCGCAGGAGCCCGATGGCCGCGGCCAGCCCGCCAATGCCGCCGCCGGCGACGAGAACCCTAGCCTTGTCCATCAGCCGACCCGACCCTGGCCAAGTTGACCCTGCCCAAGCTGACCCGGAATATGGCTCTCGTGGTTCTGGAGATACCACTCAGCGATTTCCTCGCGGGTGGCCCACCAGACGCCGTCGAGCGACTTCGCGTGCTCGATGAACTCGCGCACCGCGCGGACGCGGTGGGCGCGGCCGGCGACGTGCGGGTGCAGGCCGATGTTCATGATCCGGCCGCTCTTGGCGCCTTCGGCATAGAGCACGTCGAGTTCCTCGATCAGCGCATCGCGGAACTGGTCGGTGGTAAAGTTCTTGCGGGTGATGAAAGTGAAGTCGTTGATCTCGTTGGAGTACGGGACCGAGACGATGGGGCCGTTCGGCGTGCGCAGCAGGTACGGCTGGTCGTCGTTCATGATGTCGCAGTAGAAGGTGCAGCCCTCCCCTGCGAGGATGTCCGCCGTCTGCATCGTGCCGCGCAGCGACGACGAGAGCCAGCCCTTCGACTTGCGGCCGGTGTACTTCTCGAACTGCTCGAGCGAGCGCATGATGATGTCGCGCTCCTTCTCCGGCTCGTGCGCGAAGGTGGTGAGCAGTTCGCCCTGCTCCCAGTTGTGGGTGAGCAGTTCCCAGCCGCGCTCCAGCACCGCATCGGTCATCGCCTTGCGACGCTCGAAGGTGACGGCGTTGGTGGTGCAGCTGGCCTTGACGCCCAGTTCGTCGAACAGGTCGAACAGGCGCCAGATGCCCACGCGCTGGCCATATTCGCGCCAAGTGTAGTTCGGGAAGTCCGGCGTGTTGCCGGGCAGGATGTCCGGCAGGATCGCCGGGCCGCCCGCGTAGTAGGGCTTGTCGGTATCCTTGGTGAGATCCCAGGTCTCGAGATTGAAGGTGATCAGCAGCGCCACGCGCTTGCCGTCCGGCCACTGGAGCGGCTGGCGCTGCGGCATCGGGACGTAATCGTATTCCATTGTGAACTCCGTATTCTAATCTCTCGACCCTGAGGTCAGCTTAGAGCGCCGATGCCGTATCGCCAGTGCTTGCTTTGCAAGTGGCGGATCAGAAATCCGCAAGCAGGCGGCCGAAACCTTCCTTCTGGTCCGTGAAGCCCATCGTGCGCAGGGCGTGCCAGTAGGTGGCGGTGTTGATCGCGATCACCGGCTTTTCCAGCCAGAACTCGGCCATGGCGGCGACTTCGGCGAAGGCCAGGTTGGTGCCCGCCTGGATCACCGCGTCGACGCCCTCGCTTACCTTGATGGCGGCGCGCTTGAGGGTCTGCTTGCTCTCGTGCGCGATAAGCATCGGCGACTGGCACTTGAGGCCCTCGACGTGGACGACCTCGTAGCCCTGGTCCTCGAAGAACTTCTTGACGTTGGCGTCGCCCACCGGCGCATAAGGGGTGAGGATGCCGATCTTGCGGATTTTCTTGCCGTCGGCCTCCTCATAGGCCCGGATCGCGGCGTCCACGGCGGTGGAGCCCATGATCACCGGCACGCCGCCGGTCCGCTCCAGCATGCGCTGGTGCAGGCGCTCGGCGCCCTCGGCACCGTCCCAGAAGGTCTCGGCCGACATGCCCATGACGACGCAGCCCGGGTCCATCGACATCGACACGTCGACCGCATCGAACGTGGCGCTGCGGATGTTCTCCAGCATCTCCACGAACGTCGCGTCGTCCACGACCTTGGTGTCGGGAATCGCGATGCGCGAGAAGTGGTTGGTCACGCCGCGCGGGCGCATGTCCGCGTACTCGGGCTCGACGCTGGTGTTGGTCGAGGGGGCGACCACCGCGAACTTCATGCGGTAACCGAGAGAATCCGTCATTTTCTATATCCCACGCAGCTGGAGAGCGGACTCTCCGAAAGAGTTGCAGACGGGCCGGCAGAACCCTGGCCGGAAGATCGTGTCGCCCTTGCGGATCGGGGGCTGCTGATGCTCCCGGTCATGACCGTTCATCGCGCCCCGGGCCGACCTTCCGCAAGGCGGCACCCGTCCCGTTGTCCACCTGACGACCATTGGCGGCCGCGCGCTCGCGGCGGCGCGGCAGGACGGGAACTATCGGGGCGAACCAGCAAAGGCAGACCGATGACCGAGCATCCCTCCTCCGCCCTCGTGCGTGCGACGATCTTCGTGCGCGATCTCGACAAGGCGACGCAGTTCTACCGCGCCATCGGCCTCACCGAGACCTACTTCGAGGGCAAGCTGAGCCATCCTTCGGCGACCGAGATCCTGGGCTTCGACGACCCGCGCCCATTCGAGATCCGCATCGTCAAGCGCCCCGGCCCCAACTACGGCATGGTCGGCCTGTTCAAGCTGGCGGACGGCACCACGGACGACGCCATCCCCCCCGCAACCGGCCCGGCGCGCATCGGCGAGGTGGCGCTGGTCTTCTACGTGACCGACATGGCCAGAACGATGGAAACGCTGCGCGCCCTCGGCGCAACGTGGGCGCCGGAGCCACAGGTCTTCGCGATGGAACACCGCGCGCAGCTGGAAGTCTGCATCCGCGACTGCGATGGGGTATTCATCAACCTCGTTGAAACCGACCCCGCGCAGCAGGAGCGCACCCGCCCGGAACTGGATTATTCCTGATCCACGTCGTCCCGGACTTGATCCGGGACGACGCCAGAAACTCTTCCACCGCGCGCGCGACGCCTTGCGGGTCCGCGGTGGCCTGGAAGTTCGCCCCGCCGGTGACGGCAAGGCTCGCGCCGGGGAAAGCGGCCTTCGCGCGGTCCAGCTCGGCGTGGAAATAGTCGTCGGGTGAGGTCAGCAGCAGCACTGGCGCGGTGACGCGCGCTGCCAGTGCAGGCGTGTCGGACTTTGCCACCGCCATGTAGGCTTGTGGTCGGGCCTTCCATGCGCGCAGCATGGCGACGACTTCGTCATGGATGATCTCCACGTCGATGCCCTCGTTGTAGCCGGCGGCGTAGTCCCAGTTGGTCTGGAGGTGCGATCCGTCGCGCTTGAGGCCGATCGGCTCGCCATGCGTCTGCTCGAAGTGCGCGCGCTCATCCGGCGTCATCAGCTCGGCGCCCGCCAGTATGATTGACGCCACCCGCTCGGGATGGTTCGCGGCGAAGTACACCGCAAGGCTGGAGCCGGTGTGATGCCCGAAGACATGGAAACGCCCGATCCCGAGCGCGTCGATCCCTTCCAGAATCCACGCCGCATAGTCCGCGAGCGAAGGCCAGCCGACCGGATCGAAGCTGCCCCCGAAGCCCGGCGTGTCGATCGCGACGAGCCGGTTGGGCAGATCGAGTTCGGCCAGCAGCGGGTCGTAGCTCTGCGCCGAGCACGCGGTCTGGTGCAGGAAGACGATGGCGGGCTCCCCGCCCGGCGCTTCAAGGCCCGCCACCTCGCGCACGTGCAGCTGCCCGTCCGCAAGGTCCACGTAGGACTTGCGGACGGTGTTACGGGTCACAGGCCCAGCACGCCCGGACCAATGAGGCCCTGCGGATCGAGCGCCGACTTGATCGCGCTGACCAGCGCCTTGGGCTCTGCTCCGAGGCGCGCGGCGTAGGGATAGGCACGGCCGAGCTGGAAGTGCAGCGCGCCGTGGGCGTCGTAGAGATCGACAAGCTCACCCTTGAGCCGATGGACGTACTCACGCGCGGCCGGGTTCGCCGGGAATTTCGGCAGGCTGGCGAGGTAGTCGCCGGGCACCGATTCCGCGTGGTAGGCGGTCTGCTCGTCCGGCCAGTAGAGCGCGATTTCGTAAAGGAAACCGCTCGACCCAACGGTGGAATACATGCCGCCGCCCCACACGCCGTGCTGCTTCATGTCGGCGGCGCGGTCCGCGTAGAAGCGCTGGAGCGCTTCGTGGAAATCACGCACGCGGTCGTGCGCCATGACGCCGTGCAGCGGCACCCAGCGCTCGCCGCCCGGGCCGAGCGTGTTGTAGAGCGGTGCGAAAGGCATGCCGCGCACCACCGAAGGCACCGTCGCGACGATTTCGCGGCCGAGGTCGGCGGTCAGGTCGCGCAGGCGCTGCAGCTTGGCGCGGCACTCGGCATCGTCGAAACCCTCGACGATGTAGTGCGTCATGAAGTTCGAGGCCGAAATCTGCTTGCGGGCGAGAATGCCCGCCGCCGCGACCTGCTTGAGCCCGGCGAAGACCGAGGGCGAACTCTTGACGATGGACATCGCCATCGCCAGCTGCCCGCCCGCGCGCTCCTGCTTGGCGATCTGGCCCTGCGACAGCGCAGCGTCGAGCGCGAAGTGCGAATCCTCGACCCGCTCCATGGCGATGCGGCGCATCGATTCGTGCATCTGCGCGAATTCAGCGAAGGCGAAGGACAGCACGCGATGCGCGGGCTTGTGGCGCAGCAGCGGCAGCGTAACGCGGGCCTTGAGGCCGAAAACGCCGCAGTCGCCGGTGAACAGGCCGGTGAGGTCAGGTCCCGCATGACGGCCGAACGGCTTCTCGCCCAGCGCGCCTGTGCCGGTGCGCAGCAGGCTGCCGTCGGCGAGTACCACGTCGAAGGCCAGCGCCGATTCCGCCGAAATGCCCCATGCGCCCGAGCCGTGGCTGATCGAGTTTTGCGACATCGATCCGCCGATGGTCGCCGCGATCCCCGAGAACGGCCCACGGAACGGCGTGCGCAGGCCCTTGGCCTCCAGCGCGTCGGACAACTGGAGCCAGGTAACGCCCGCCTCGACGGTGACGTAGCCGTTGAACTCGTCGATCTCGACGATGCGGTTCAGGCGGCTCATGTCGATGAGCAGGTGCGAGCCGTCCACCGCATTGTAGCCATCGGTGTAGGACGCGCCGCCGCCGCGCACGGTGAACGGCAGCTTGGCGGCCGCCGCCTCGCGCACCACGGCCTGCAGTTCCTCGATCGTGCCAGGACGCGCGACCGCGCCCGGCATGACCTGTGCGCGGTAGACGTCGGTGGCAAAGTAGGCGACCTTGGCCGGGTCGGTCAGCAGGTTGTCCGCACCGACGATGTTCGCCAGCGCGCTCGCATTCATGCTCATTGTATCGCTTACCCTTCCGCGATCGCGTCGAGGGTGGCGATGTAGCCTTCGGTTGTTTCCTTGCCTGCCGCCTCGGAAGCTTCCTTGCGGACGAGATAGAACATGCGTTCCAGCATCTGCTGGCGGCGCGCCTCGCGGGCTTCCAGCGCCGCGTCGTCGAGGACGAGCGCATCGACTTCGGCGCGCGCGTCGATGTTGTGGTTGGCCAGCACGCGCTGGGTGGAATCGAGCTGGTCGGCCAGCACCGAAACCTCACCCGCGAGGACCATGATCATGCCCATCATCTGGTCGAGGGCCGGGTCCTGGTAGAACTGGGGCCGCTTGCCCCGTGCGTCACGCTTCATGTCTTTGTCTCGTTCCTAAGGGATCAGGCAGTAGGCTGAGCGTGGGGCTTTTGGGCGATGAGAACTTCCCAGCCGCCGCCGGGAGCGAACTCGCCCGCCGTGAACTCGCGCTCGGCGACGTCGGCGGCAGATTCCTCGGTATAGCCCGCACCCGCATATTCCATCACCGCCATCGGCGCGGTGTCGAAGCGGATGGTCGCCGGGTCGAAGCCCGCCTTGGTGGCCAGCGCGATCTGGTCCATGTCGCGCATCGCGCCCCAGAACGGCTCGTTGTTGTAGTACGTCTCGTTGTCGAGGATGAACTGCGTGAACGGGTCCATCAGGTCGAACGGCGGCAGATCCGCGTGGATCATCAGGCCGCCGGGCTTGAGGACGCGGGCGCATTCCTCGAACACGCGGGGCATCGCCTTGCCGCTGGTCTCGTGCAGCAGGATGTGGCTGACGACGAGGTCGAACGAGGCGTCCTCGAACTCGGTCTTCTCGGCGTTCATCTGCGCGAAGTTGACGTCGAGGCCGAACGCACCGGCGCGGGCGTGGGCATAGCGCACCATCGGACCGCCGACATCCACGCCCCAGATCTCCGCCTCGGGGAACAGTTCCTTGTACGGCAGCGTCGAGTGGCCGACCGTGCAGCCCAGGTCGAGGATGCGCCTGGGCTTGAAGTCCGGCATGTTGCGCTTGAGGTAGTTCACCACCGAGCGGCCCATGTCGTCGTTGAACGGGCCGGTGTAGCCCATCGAATAGAGGTACACACCGCGGTCGTAGAGCACGCCGAGCGAGACGTCCGAAGCATCGTCCGGGCCGCCCGCATAACCACCCGGCATGCAGTGGATGTCGAGCGAGGAGACGTAGCGCGGAACCTCGAAGCCCTCGGGGATGTGCAGCTCGCCCTTGTTCTTCGCCGAATTCTCTGCGGCGGCGGCCTTGAGGCTGTCTTCCTCGCGCTCGATCGAATCGATCACGCTGTCCCACAACAGTTCCTGGCTGATGCGGTTCACGGCGGCGTAGTGGCGGAAGTAGTTGTCCGGCACCATCGCCTTGCGGATGTCGTGGCGATCGACCGGCGCGCGACCCGCTTCCTTCTCGAAGCGCTGGGCGGCGCGGCCCGAATAGATCGGGTGCAGGCCGGGCAGCAGGCCCTGCTGGATGAAGTGCTTGAGGCTCTTCGCGAACTCCTGCCGCGAGGCTTCTTCCGAGGTCGGGGTGGGCAGCATGCCATGGATCTGCTGCTGGAAGGTGTTGAGCATTGGGTTATCCCTGAAGACGTATGCGCAAACTATAAGCGGGGCCGGCGATCACGCACCTGCGAAAGTGGAATCTCCACCCCTCGGACAGTGGAGCGTCACACCCACTTGCCCGAGGTGTAGCCGCCATCGACCGGGATCGCCGCCCCGGTCACGAAGCTGGCTGCATCCGAGATAAGGAAAGCGACCATTTCCGCAACCTCGGCGGGCTTGCCGATGCGGCGCAGCGCGTGGGCCTGGAGGTTGGCCTGCATCAGCGCCTCCAGCCCGGCATCGGCGAGCGGGGCCGTCATCTGCGTCTCGATCAGGCCGGGGCACACGCAGTTCACGCGCACGCCCGCATCGGCAAGGTCTACCGCCATGCATCGGGTCAGGTGGATGACCGCCGCCTTGCTCACGCCGTAGGCCACGCAGTCGTTGCGCGCGACGAGACCGAAGGTGGAGCCGATGTTGACGATCGAGCCGCGCCCCCGCGCGCGCATCGCCGGAAGCACCGCCCGGCAGCCGAGCGCCGTGCCCCGCAGGTTGACGGCCATGATGCGGTCCCAGTCCTCGATGGCGATCTCGTCGATGGCGCCGAGGCCGCCGACGCCCGCGCAGTTGACGAGGCCGTCGATACCACCCTCGGCCTCCAGCCGCGCGACGAGTGCATCCCATGCGGCGGGATCGGCGACATCGAGCGCGACGCCGCGTCCGTCGTGATCGTGCAAATCCGCGCGAACCACCGTGCGCCCGGCCGCTTCGATCAGGTCCGCCGCCGCCTTGCCGATGCCGGACGCCGCGCCCGTGACCAGTACGACGCCCGCGCCCTGCGTTGCGGTAAGCTCTGCCATCATGACCTCCACTGCGTTGATTTCGCGGCAGTCTGACGCTCGCCCCTAAAAGTGGCGCGCTACCCGGCCGTTTTTATCCGCACAGCGGTTCATGCATGGAGCGATGCGTCTGAGTTATCATCCTGCGGACAGTTTGCGGCGCAGCATTGCCACAAAACCTTATCACCGACAGCTTCCGCTTTGCCTGACGGGCGCCGACGCAAAGCTCCTTTCGAAAAGAGCCACGTCGCCACGGGCCAGGGTTCAGAAGATACTACGCACAAAGGTTCATTCGACACCATGATGAAGGCATTCTCCAAGGGGCTGCTGCTCGCGACCGCGATCGGCTCCTTCCCCGCCATGGCCGCCGCGCAGGACGCCGCCGCAAATGCGAGCAGCGACGCCAACGGCTTCGGCGACATCGTCGTCACCTCGCAGCGCACCGAACAGCGCCTGCAGGACGTGCCCATCAGCGTCACCGCCATCACCGCTGACGAAATCCAGACCCGTCAGGTGAACACCCCCACCGACGTCGCGCGCCTCGTCCCCAACCTCAAGCTGGACGGCGTGACCGGCGGCTCGGCGGGCCTCAAGGCGTACATCCGCGGCGGCGGCGGCACCGACGGCGGCTACGTCATGTCGGAAGCCGAAGTCGCGCTCTACATCAACGACGTCTACAACGCCCGCATGCAGGGCGCGCTGATGGACTTCGCCGAGATCGAGCGGATCGAAGTCCTGCGCGGCCCGCAGGGCGTGCTCTACGGCCGCAATGCCTCGGCCGGTGCGATCAACATCATCACCAAGCAGCCCTCGGACGAGTTCACCGGCAACGTGCAGGTCGGCTACGGCACCTGGAACGAGCGCCGCGTGAAGGGCTACATCTCGGTCCCGCTGAGCGAGGACGGCAAGTGGGCCGCATCGTTCAACGGCATCGTGCGCGCCCGTGACGGCGGCCGCCAGTACAACGCCACGCTCGACAAGAAGGTGGGCAAGGAAGACTTCAAGGGCGGCCAGTTCGACCTCGCCTACAAGGGCGACGTGGTGAAGGCCCGCCTGAACCTGTTCTACCTCGACCTCAACTCGGACGGCCAGTGGTCGGTCAACACCACCACCAACGACGAGGGCAAGATCGTCCCGCTCTCGGGCTCGTACCGCACCGTGCTCTCGCCGGTGGCATCGGACACCCGCGTCAAGCAGAAGGGCGGATCGCTCCACCTCTCGGCCGACTATCCGGGCGGCACGCTGACCTCCATCACCGGCTACTCGGAGATGGACGACTTCTGGATTCAGGACTTCTCGGGCGGCGTCTATCCTTCGATGATCGGCTCCACCGGCACGACACCGCTTGCTCTGTTCGTGCGCAGCAGCGACTCCCAACAGTGGCAGTTCAGCCAGGAAGTTAACGCCGCCGGCTCGCTGGCTGACGGCCTCGTCGATTACGTGGTCGGCTTCTACTACTTCCACGAAAACGGCGACCAGATCGTCGACACGACGACGTTCTTCGTGCCCTCGCGCACCAACTTCCATGCCAAGACCGACGCCTGGGCGGGTTACGGCCAGCTGACCTTCAACGTCACCGACCAGCTCGCCCTTATCGCCGGCGGTCGCTATACGCTCGAGGACAAGGCGCTCAACGCCGACATCGGCGGCGATCTGGCCGTGAGCCGCGACCACTACAAGAAGTTCACCCCCAAGCTGGGCGTCAACTTCAAGCCGAGCAACGACGTGCTGCTCTATGGTTCGTACAGCGTCGGCTTCAAGTCGGGCGGCTACAACGGCCTCGCCTCCACCGCCGCGCAGCTGGCCGCAGCCTTCAAGCCACAGAGCACCGATGCCTTCGAAGCGGGCATCAAGGCCGACCTCGGCAGTACCGTGCGCGTGGCGCTCTCGGGCTTCGTCAACAAGATCAAGAACCGTCAGGAATCGATCAACCTCGGCGACGGCGGCTTCCTGATCGAAAACTACAACATGACGATCAAGGGCCTCGAAGCCGAGATCGCATGGAAGCCGGTCTATGGCCTGCAGATCTGGGGCAACGGTGCACTCAACAAGGGCAAGTACCGCACCTCGGGCGGTTCACTCGCAGGCAATGCGCCGCCGTTCCTGCCGGATTACCAGGCAACCGTCGGCTTCGACTACAACTTCGATCTCGGCTCGGGCAAGGTCAAGTTCGGCGCCGATGCCAACTTCCGCGACAAGTTCTTCTCGACGGCAGACAACGCCGCGATCGGCGCAGTCACCTCGACGCAGATCGTCAATGCCTATGTCGGTTACGACGTCGGGCCTTGGCAGTTCCAGGTCGCGGGCAAGAACCTGCTCAACCAGATCAACTGGCAGACCGGCTTCGGCTTCTCGGTCGTGAACCCGCGCTTCATGACCGATCCGCGCACCGTGCTGGCGACTGCCCGCTACAGCTTCTGATCTCTCCCGGACCGGGTGCCAGAAATGGTGCCCGGCCCACCCTCACCCTAAAAGGCCCGGCGGGACGCAAGTCCTACCGGGCCTTCTTTTTTGTCCTACATCCTCCCTGTTGCGCAGCAATGGGGAGGTGGCAGTCGCGAAGCGGCTGACGGAGGGGAACTTC